>CALKUU010000149.1 GCA_937996665.1 uncultured Xenococcaceae cyanobacterium
TTTGGAAGTACTCTTTCAGAAGGTTGGTTGCTTATTTTTAAGGATATTTCTAAGTTGAATTTTTCTAATCAAGTCATTGCTTCAGAAATACAAAATAAAACTACTTTAGATATTAATCCACAATCTTTTACTCAATTTCCGCAACAAATTGCCGCGCCACCCATTATCCGTAAAGCACCAATAGATTTACAAAACTCTTTGGCAGAAGATTTTACTATTTCGCAGCAAAATCCCAATAGCAAGGGCAGAAATGAAATCTTATTTACTTCGGCTTCTACAGGGACAGAAAAAAGATTTGAAATTAACCTGCCCGGAAAAGATGGCTTTCAATTATATAGCACCAATTTTAATCAGGTGAAAATTGATAATCCAGATAAGTTAATTAGAAATGGCTCGACTTTAACCGAGGAACAAGTAAGGCAAAAACTAAATAATTTTCAAATAAAATACCAGAACAATCTTGTCTCTGAGATTAGCTTTAATGATGGGACTAGGGCAGAATTTTCTCAGCAAGAAATTCTTATTAAAGATGTTAATAATCAGATTATTGAGACCTTAGCTTCAAATCAAAGTAGTTATCAAAATCTCCAGCAAGATTTAATCAGTTTCAAGAAAGCAGATGTTACTAAACTTGCAGATGGGAAATTAGCTCAACTCAAATTACCTCATAACAATAGAACCTGTACAGATTTGGTTAAACAGGATCTATATCAAGTAACCAGAGCCATAAAAGATCGCTCTAGTAGTCTAAAATCTCTAAAATCGAACTACGGGCATTTAGTTGATTGGGCTTTAACCTTCGGTTCCAAAGCAATTGAATCATCTTTAGTTGCCGACTCACGGAATGTAACTATTCAAGAAATTGCCTGTCGTCAACCAGTCCAATGCGATCGCGCCAATGTTAGCGGTGGTAGCGAAATCAGGACTGATTTATTTCAAGTACCAGTCGGAACTAATCGCCAAGTAAAACTAGAGTACGAATTCTATCAAATTCCAGATCGCCTTGAACTTTATCACAATGGCAAGCTGTTATTTGAGGTTGGGTTTGTCGGGGGAAATGATACTCAAGTTATCTCTTTGCCTAATGATGCTGATTATATCGGGGTAAAACTAATTGGCAATCAAGACAAAGGAACTAAATGGTGGTACAAAATAGCCTGTTCAACTATAAAGAATTAGCTAAAAAGTAAATAGCTCTAATAAAAGTAGGCTCAATCATTGTATTATTTTTTATTATCGGTTAGCTACCATAAGCTATCAAAATAAAAATACAAACCTTTGTCTTTTCTTAAAAGACATGTCTTTTAAGCTCTTATAAAGTAAATTTTATGGCTTTTTGCTGTTCGACGGCTAAATGTAAGTATGTTAAAAAAAGTAAATAGCACTAAGTATTTTTTTGCTTGGAAATTCAAAAAATAAATTTCAAGAAATAAGAAAAATCAAGAATACCCAGAAATATATATGCCTAAACTTAAAAGAATATACTTGGCTTTATTTGCTACAGCTCTATTAATTGCTCTTAATTTAATTCCTTTACCATCCACAGCTCAAAGCAAGAATAATTGCACTCAAACAATCATTGATGCTGATCAGAAATATTTAGAGGGCGATCGCCAAGCAGCGGAAAAATTATATCGTCAATGCAAAAAACCTTTCTCAGAAGAGTTGGCAGATACTTATTTTCCTGACCCGATTACCGATCCCGCAAAATTATCTCCAGCCTCAGCCGTTTACTGGAAAAATATTCAAAAAGAACAAAAACGAGGTAATACCAGTCGGATCTTAGCTTCAGTCGAAAACTTAACTAAAAAAGATCCTGCTTTTGTTCCTGCTTATAACCTCTTATCCGAAGTTGAGTTTAAAGAGCAAAACAAAAATAATCAAGCGAAAATCTTGCAAGTTTTAGAACAGGGCGTGACCTTGTTTCCTAATGACGCTGACTTGGCAATGGCAAGAGTTGGGGCTTTAAGATCTAATAAGCAATGGATTAATTCTTCGATCGCTGCTCGTCAATTTGCGATCGTTAATCCTGACCACTCTGAAGCCAAGGAATTTCAAAAAATCGCGGATAAAGACTTTAAACGCTTCAAAGGAAAAATTAAAACTCAATATATCGCTACCGGAACATTAGGCACTGTGGGCAATATCTTTTTGGGCGGGGGAAATACTGCTTCTAAAGTAACCCCCACAATTCAGTATGGCAGGATGTTAATTGACGGTGAATCGGGGACAGGTAAGCGTTTAGCAGAAGGTTATAAACAGCAGTTAAGACTAGTGAATGACCCCCAGGTTAATGACTATATTGATCGAATCGGTCAAGACATGGCGAAACTGATGGGGCGTAATGATTTTGAGTACGAATTTTATGTAGTTAATGACAATGCTTTTAATGCCTTTGCTCTTCCTGGGGGTAAGGTTTTTGTCAATACCGGAGCGATTATGGCTGCTAACTCAGAAGCAGAACTAGCTGGTTTGATTGGTCATGAAGTTGCTCATGCTGTGCTTTCTCACGGCTATCAGGGTATGTCTCGTTCTAGTTTCTTTGGTTCTTTAAATAGCTTTGTTGACAAGTCAACAGGGTTATCTTTTAGTGGCATTGCTGCGAATTTGGCTTTGAATGCTTATAGTCGGAACCAAGAAAAACAAGCGGATATCTTGGGGGCACGGGCTTTAAACTCTTATGGTTATGCTGCTGACGGGGCTAGCAATTTGTTTAAAACCCTGAACTCTTTAACCAAAAATAGTCCTCCAGAATATCTTTCTTCTCACCCTAGTTCTAGTCGCAGAGTCGAATATTTAGAGGCTCTGGTTCAGCAAAATGGTTATAATCGCTTTGCTTATGAGGGTATGAAAGAACATAACGAAGTTCGCGATCGCCTTAAGTCTGTTCTCGGAAAACGTTAACCTCTAACCTTTGGCTCAATAGAGAAATTTAAGGAACCCAGAGAAATTAGTTATGGGTTGTTCAAATGCGAACGGCGATCGCGTTTGAACATCTCAAGATCTCTGGGTTTTTTGTTGCGGTCTATCTGAAAAAATGATCATGAAATTGCCATAAAAGCTGGGAAACTAGAAAGACAGCAATACATGATCAGCAATCAATTTTAGATCGAGTATGACGAGCAAAAAAAAGAAGAATTCTGTGCCTACACCACCTGGAGAAAATGGTTTGCCCTTAATTGGAGAAACCATTGCTTTTTTTACCGATCCTGACTTTAATAACAAGCGCGCTGCTAAGTACGGCAAAATTTACAAGACTAGTATTTTTGGCAATACTACCGTAATCATGACTGGGGCAGAAGCGAATACTTTTTTGTTTCGCAATGAAAATAAGTATGTCGTCTCAACCTGGCCTAAAAGTACCAGGATCTTATTAGGAAAAGATTCTTTGGCAGTAAGCAGTGGCAACATTCATACTTCTCGGCGTAAATTGTTGTTTCAAGCTTTTCAGCCTAGAGCCTTGACTAGCTACATCCCAACTATGGCGGAGATTACCACTAAATATTTGCAAAGGTGGGAGCAGAGACAGACTCTAACCTGGTACCCAGAGATAAGAGACTACACCTTTGATATTGCTAGTAATTTATTTTTGAGTACCGATGGTGGTACTGGCAGCAAAGTTGCTGAACTTTTTACAACATTTGTTGACGGTTTATTTACTATTCCTGTTGCACTTCCTTGGACAAAGTTTGGTAAAGCCCTCAAAGCCCGCCAAGAATTATTAGCGCATTTAGAAACGATAGTACTTAGACGAAAACAAGCCGATGATCCTGGCACAGATGCTTTGGGGATACTAATTAAAGCTAAGGATGAGCTTGGCAATGAGTTGAGTTTGGATGAATTAAAAGATCAGGTTTTGCTATTGCTGTTTGCAGGACATGAAACCTTAACTAGCGCGATCGCTTCTTTTTGCCTACTAACAGCCCAGCATCCTGAGGTGATGGAAAGGTTACGAACTGAACAAGACAAACTCCAGATCAGTGATAACCCTAGCCTCGAAGATCTTCAGCAAATGACTTATTTGGAGCAGGTACTCAAAGAGGTGATGCGTTTAATTCCTCCTGTGGGGGGTGGTTTTAGAAATGCGATCGCTGATTTTGAATTTGGAGGCTACCAGATTCCCAAAGGTTGGACGATTCAGTATCAAATTGCCCAAACTCACAAAGATGAATCTCTTTACCCTCAAAGCGATCGCTTTGACCCCGAAAGGTTTAACCCCCAACATCCTGTGGATAAACAGGCTAGCTTTGGTTACCTTCCTTTTGGTGGCGGTTTGCGAGAATGTCTTGGTAAAGAATTTGCCCGTCTAGAAATGCGTCTTTTTACTTCTAGACTATTGCGAGATTACCAATGGGAGTTATTGCCTGACCAGAATCTGGGACTAACCACTGTCCCTAGTCCTAGACCTCGTGATGGTTTAAAGGTTAAATTCAATCGTCGTTAATTAAATGGAGAGTTTTTTCGGTAGAGCGATCATTTTAAATCTATTCTGAGAGAACTAAAAACAATCTAGGATTTTTCACAAAGTCCGAGGCTACTCTCCTCGCTACAAAAAACCCGAAAATACAACTGCATTCAAGACAATAGTCCTAAAAATAGATCGGGAAGGGAATACTGGGGATAAGCCTTTTAGTTTTTTGATTGCTATGAATACTTATCCTGATTTCTCTGAGCACAATTATCAAATTGTGCATGAACTAGGACGAAATAGAGAAGGCGGCAGGATTAGCTATTTGGCAACCAGCATTGATGAACAACATCAGGTCGTAATCAAGCAGTTTCGTTTTGTTCAAGAGAACACGAGTTGGCAAGGTTTTAAAACTTACGAACGGGAAATTAACATTCTGCAAACGGTAAATCATCCTCGAATTCCCCGCTATCTAGACTCATTTGAAACCAAAGATGGTTTTTGCATGGTGCAGGAATATAAAGATGCACCATCCCTAGCTAGCAAAAAAAGTCTAACTCCCATAGAAATTAAAGAAATTTTGGTTTCTATCCTAGAAATATTAGTAGACTTGCAGTGGCGTATTCCCCCAATTATTCACCGAGATATCAAACCTGAAAATATTCTGGTCGGTGAAGATAATCAGGCTTATCTAATCGATTTTGGTCTAGCTAGAATTAACAATCAAGAATTAGCGATGAGTAGCATAATTGCTGGTACGCCAGGCTTTATGCCTCCCGAAGAATTGTTTAACCGTCCTTTGACTAAAGCCTCTGATTTATACAGTCTGGGGGCAACGGCGATCGCTTTACTGACAAATACCCCTTCAGCTCAAGTAAGTAATCTAATCGATAACAATTATAAATTCCAATTTGGTCATTTATCTCACTTAGCGACTATTAATCCTGACTTGATTGACTGGCTCAAAACAATGGTCGCTCCCAACCTTGATGATCGTTTTGACACCGCTCAATCGGCTTTAGATGCATTGCAACCAATCGATCCGAAGGCAAAAGCTCCGTCTGAAAAGGCTCAAAATAAAGGACTAAATTTAAATTATGTAGCGATCGCCAGTACATTCATTTCTAGTATGTTGCTTTTGGGTGGTGTTCTTGTTTTTTTTGGCACGGGCTTTTTTACGCTAAGAAATGAGCCTCAACCCAAATCCAAGTTTAAACTTGATCCTAAATCTAAACCTGAGCCTAAAACTGTTAAACAATCATCTTCAGCAGCAGAACAATGGTTCACAGAAATTAAATCTCGTTGTAATGCGATCGAGGTGATGCCTGCAATGCGCCGGACTAAGCATCCTGATACGACTCAAGGGGTGGGCTATGCCGCTAGTTGTTACGCTTTGGCAGGGAAACTAAATTTAGCAGAGCGAAAAATTCAAGAACTTGATCCTAATCTGCGACCCGAGGCAGCAGAAGTAGTATTTGGGGTTGCTCTTCCAATCGCTAGTACAGAGGAAAATATCTCTATTGGGGCAATGATGGAGTTAGTACTAAAATATTTACCAGAAAACACTCTGGCTTTATACCATGCTGGCATGTCAGCCTATATCTGGGACGAACATCCTAAGGCTGAAAAGCATCTAAATAAGTTTCTTCAACTCGACCAAAATAAGGACGGTCGGGAAATAGAGGTTCAAGCTACGTTAAAGCGGATAGCTCAAAATATTCCTGCTAATGATGGTTACGGGGGTCACGAATATATTGACTCAGCAAATTAAAACTTCTCAATTTTGTCATTGACTACATTTAAGACATATCGCTTTAGTAATGATATCTAGCTTGGAGAAATTCTATAAATCGGTTCGTCACTCGATAGACTAATCTATGTTCTTGGGTGATTCTTCTTGACCAAATTCCACTACCGATATGTTTTAAGGGTTCTGGTTTGCCCAAACCCCGAAAGGGATCTTCTGTTACTGATTCGATCAAGTCTAATATTTTTTCGGCTTTTGACTTGTCTTTGCGAAACCACCACTTAAGATCTTCGCGAAAAGCTTTGTTAAAGATTATTTTTCTATGGTTGGCACTCATCAATCAAATCGTCTAGATTTTCGTTGGGAATATCATGATCTTCTTGGTTATCTCTGGCTTCGGATTCTTCTATGGCAGCAAATAATCTTTGTGCATTTTTAGGGGATCTCAATAAGTGCAGGCTTTCGGTTAGGGCGATTAATTCTTCGGCAGGTAGGATGGCGATGTCTTTATGACCTCTTCTGGTGATTAGAGCGATCGCGTTTTCTGATTCGATGCGATCTAGCAATGAGGCTAGGTTTTTTCTGGCGTCGGTATAGGAGGTGGAGATGGGAAACACTTTTTTACCTGTACATGTTACCTGTACATTTTAACACCAGATTTTTCAAGAATTAGAAATTACCATGTGAACTAGCAAAAATGAAAAAGAAACGTTAGCTAGACTGTTGTAAATACCTTTTGAGGCTTATCTAATAATCATGAAAGAAAAATCAAGTTCTATTTTATTGAGATTTTTAATACTGGGAATATTTTTTTGGCTGAGTTGGAGAATAGTTGATTTTTTTGTCGCATCGTTGATTAAATCTGATCCCAGAATATCGGCAGCGATAGTAGCTGCTATGGCTACAGTTTTTGTTGGTTTATCAGGTGCTATTTTCACTCAATGGCAAATAAGAACTAGAGAAGTAGAAGAGGCTCATCGAGCAAAAAAAGTAGAAATTTATGATAAATTCCTCAAGGTCGTTACTTCTACAGTTGCTAGTCAAAATAGTAAAATTTCTATAGAATCACTTGAAGAGCAGGAACTAGCAAATTACTTATTTGAATTTAAGAGAGAGATTCTTCTTTGGGGTTCGCCAGAAGTAATTAAGTGCCAGCTAGAATTTGAATCTGTAAGTAAATCAGGT
>CALKUU010000150.1 GCA_937996665.1 uncultured Xenococcaceae cyanobacterium
GGTTTTGTTCTCAATGGTGTTGATGTATCTGATTATTCGGGCTTCTCCGTCAGTGGTGCTGGCGATGTCAATGGTGATGGTATTGATGACCTCATTATTGGCGCTATTATCGCAGATCCTAATGGTCGAGATAATGCAGGCGAGAGCTATGTTGTCTTTGGTAATGCTGGTGGTTTTAACGCCAGTCTCGAATTATCTGAACTTAATGGCAATAATGGTTTTGTGATTGCTGGGGTTAACCAAGGCGATCGCTCTGGTTTATCTGTTAGCGATGCTGGCGATGTCAATGGTGATGGTATTGATGACCTCATTATTGGTGCTGATAATGCCGACCCTAATAACAATAATAATGCTGGGTCAAGTTATGTTGTCTTTGGAAATACGACTGGATTTAACAATCAGTTAGATTTGTCTACTCTCAATGGTAATAATGGTTTTGTGATTGAGGGTGTTAATTCTAACGATCTTTCGGGTAGCTCGGTAAGTAGTGCTGGCGATGTCAATGGTGATGGTATTGACGACGTCATTATCGGAGCACGCAATGCTGATCCTAATAACAATAGCAATGCTGGTGCAAGCTATGTTGTTTTTGGCAGTGCTAATGGTTTTGACGCTAATTTAGAATTAGCTGATCTAGATGGCAACAATGGATTTGTAATTGAAGGTGTGAGTTCTAGCGATCGCTCTGGAGTTTCGGTAAGCAGTGCAGGTGATCTTAATGGTGATGGCATCGATGATCTCATTATTGGCGCAAACAATGCCGACCCTAATAACAATAGTAATGCTGGTGAGAGCTATGTTGTCTTCGGCACGAATACTAGTTTTGACAATCAATTAGAATTAACTGAACTTGATGGTAATAATGGCTTTGTAATTCAGGGAATTAATCCCAACGACTATTCAGGTAGCTCTGTAAGTAACGCGGGGGATATTAATGGTGACGGTCTTGATGATCTGATCATTGGTACGGACACCACTAATTCGAATAGCAATGCAGGAAAAAGTTTTGTCGTCTTTGGTAACGCGAATGGTTTTGCTGATCAATTAGCACTTACGAGTTTAAATGGGACTAATGGTTTTGCGATCAACGGCGTTGATGCTGATGGGAACTCAGATATTTCAGTCAGTAGTGCAGGTGATATCAATGGGGATCTGATTGACGATCTGATTATTGGAGTTAGTGCTGCTGATCCCAATGGCAGAGATAATGCAGGGCAAAGTTTTGTTGTCTTTGGTAATGCTGATGGTTTTGCTGCCAACCTAGAACTTACAAGTTTGAATGGTACTAATGGTTTTGTGATCAATGGTGTAGATGCTGAAGACTTTGCGGGTTTATCTGTAAGTGGTGCAGGAGATATCAATGGTGATGGGGTTGATGATCTCATTATTGGCTCAGACAATGCCAACCCCAATAATAATATCAATGCAGGAGAAAGTTATGTAGTTTTCGGAGTAAGAACTAGACCAGAAATCACCACAACCAATACAGTCAGTATTCTGGAAAATACGACCACAGTTGTTGATATTACAGCTACTGATAATGAGGATAGCGAAGGTTCTGGTCTAACTTATGCGATCGCAGGAGGAGCAGACCAAGCATTATTTAGCATTGCCAGTACTACTGGCGTACTGAGTTTTACAACAGCTCCCGATTTCGAAAATCTAGTAGATCAAGGAGCAGATAATAACTATCAAGTTCAAGTCCAAGTTACCGACTCCGATGGGCTTAGAGATCTGCAAAGCCTCACAATTGCCGTGCAAAATGAAGCACCAACTTTGGATGCTTTGGATCTCAATATTAATCGTTTTCAGAACAGCGATCTCCCAGGGACATTTCTCTTTGCTGGCGAAGATGAAAGCAGATCTATCCGTGCTAATTTCCCTCAATTTGTTGAGGAGGGCACTGCCTTTAGAGTTGCTGATGAAGCTGGTGAGGGTTTGATTCCGATCTTCCGTTTTCAGAGTGTTAATACTCCTGGAACTTTCTTATTTGTCGAAGAGGCAGAAAGACAAAGTGTAAATGCTAACTTCTCAACAGACTTTACTGAAGAAGGACTCGCTTTCTTCGTTTACTCTGCAAACTCAGGCATCGGTGAAACTTTTACTCGTTTTCAGAACGGCGATCGCCCTGGAACTTTTCTTTTTGCTAGTGAAGCAGAAAGTAATTCTATTCGTAATAATTTTCCTCAATTTATCGAAGAAGGATCTGCATTTAATGTTGCAATTTAAATTAGTCTAAACTCAAGTATTTAGAATCTAAACAGAGCTTAATTTTTTGAATATTCTCAAAAAAAACTATATTCAAAGATTTTTAGACTTCATAAATATAAGCAAAAAGTTAATTCAACAATCATAAAGTTTATTGAGAATAAATTCATGATTATTATCATTATTGTTAGAGATTTACCAACTATGATTTGAAATACATAGTAGTAGTATCTAAGTAAATAGACTTGTGTACTACGCTAAGCATTAAGGGTATAAATCGAACGAGAACTGTTTTTGAACCACGACAACAGAATATCAAATAAGATTTTCGAGAAGAAATATGGCTACTATTTTCGTCGATATCAATGCTTTGGGTGCAAATAATGGTTCATCCTTTGTAAATGCATTCACCGATCTGCAATCAGCTTTAGCAGTGGCAGGTAATGGAGACCAAGTTTTTGTAGCTGATGGAACTTATACCCCAACAGATACAACAGATCGCGACATCAGTTTTGTCATTCCTAGTGGGGTTGAGGTTTTTGGTGGTTTTTCAGGAACTGAAACAGAATTAAGTCAGCGTAATGTTGAAGAGAATATCACTATTCTCAGTGGCAATATTGGGGATAGCAGTGCAGGTGATAATAGTCATCAGGTTGTTGAAATTTCCAACACTAGTGCCTCGACTATTCTTGATGGTTTCACTATTACTGAAGGTAATGCCAACGGGACTACTTCTTCTTTCCGTGACAACCAAGACAATGGAGCTGGAATTTTTGGCGTTGATGCCAATGCTCGGTTAAATAATTTGATTATTATTAATAATTCAGCGATTGCAGACGGTGGCGGTCTATTTTTGGGATTAGATAGCAATGTTAGTGTCAACAATGTTTCTTTTGTTGATAACTCAGCTAGTAATGAGGGTGGAGCTATCTTTGTAGAGATCGGCAATAATAGTTTAAATCTTACTAACAGCCTATTTATAAATAATCAGAGTACTGGTGGTGGAGCCATCCATATAAATGACATTGAAATACTTAATGTCATTAATAATACGTTTAGTAATAATCAAGGTGGAGTTGCTGATTCACTATTCGATGATACGGGAGTTGTAAGAGCGGGCGAAAATAGGACTATTGCTAACAATATTTTTGCTGATGATGCACCTATTCCCAATGCTCAATTATTATTGGATGACACCATAACTGATGCCTCGATTAATATCAGTAATAATCTTATTCAAGGGACTGCAACATTACCTGAAACAGGTGTTGTAATTGGCTCTGGTAATTTAACCGATACCGATCCTTTATTTGTTGATCCAGCTAATGGCGATTTTAGTTTGCAACTCATTTCACCTGGAATTGATGCAGGGGATAACAGTGTTATTGGCAGTGAAACCGACCTCTTTAATAATCCTCGTATTTTCAATAGCATTGTAGATATCGGTGCTATTGAGTTTGGAGTACTCCTATCTATTGATAGTGCCCCGACCATTATTGAAGGTGATGAGGGGAATACCAATGCCGAATTTACCGTTACTTTGCTCGATACCCTGGGTAACCCTGCCACCGAAGAGATCACCGTCAACTTTACTGCTATCTCAGATACCGCGATCGCAAGTTCAGACTTTGAACCTACAGCAGGAACTCTTACCTTTAGTCCAGGCACTACCACTCAAACAATTAATGTCCCGATCATTGGGGATCAGCTATTAGAGAGTGATGAAACTTTTAGCGTTGAACTAAGTGGAGTAACTGGCAATGCCTTAATTGCAGATAACAGCAGTGAAATTACTATTTCTAACGACGATCCTCAACGTCAAATTTCAATCGCCGATGCCACTATTCTTGAGGGAGACTCAGGCATTAGCTCTCTTGATTTCACGCTTTCACTAGATCAAGAATATGTAGAGCCAATTACCGTTGATTTCAATTTGGTAAATAACTTAGCGATCGCTGGTGAAGACTTTAACGCTACCAATGGCACAATTACCTTCAACCCAGGAGAAACAACCCAAACTCTGTCTGTTGGGATAATTGGGGATGAAGAATTTGAAGCTAGTGAAACTTTCTTTGTCGAGCTTAGTAACCCTAGTAGCGCAGCGATTATCCAAGACGAACAGGCAACTGGAACGATTACCAATGATGATCTGGGCGCTCCACTTTTAGAGTCGTTAGATACTCCCATAACCCGTTTTCAAAACAGCAATATTCCTGGAACTTTTCTGTTTGCAAACCCTAGTGAAAGTAATTCTATTCGTTCTAACTTCCCTCAATTCGTTGAAGAGGGGACTGCTTTTAGAGTTGCCGACGAGCCTGGTGAAGGTTTAAACCCAATTTATCGTTTTCAAAGTGCTAATAATCCTGGTACTTTCTTGTTTGCTAACGAAACAGAAAGACAAAGCATTAATGCCAACTTCTCATCCAGCTTTAATGAAGAAGGAATTGCTTTCTTTGTGTTCTCTGCCTCCTCAGGGATTGGCGAAACTTTGACCCGTTTTCAAAACAGCGATCTCCCAGGTACTTTTATTTTTGCTAGCCCGTCAGAGAGCAATTTGATCCGTCGTAATTTTCCTCAATTTATTGAAGAGGGAGCAGCTTTCAATGTTGCCTTTTAGATTGAAAATTTAGAACAAAAAAATAGAAGGGGATCGCATCGGATATTATGAGAATTGCGATCCCCTTTTTTAATTAAAGGAACACCAATTATCCATTTTGGTTTTTTGATCAATTAATCACTAGAAATTCTCATGGAAAAAACATCAGATTGTCACCATTGCGAAGGTAAAGGCTATACAGAAATTAGAGATTGTGGTGGCGATATTCAACGCACAGATCAATGTTCTTTTTGTGAAGGCTTAGGTCGTGTAGAAGTTGAGTCTGAAAAACCAGAATTCAGTCAAACAAATACTTCAATTAGTCTATAACTGGTTATTAATTAGATTAAGCAACAAGCTTAAGATCCAGTACTCTAAGCAAGAACTTTTGAGTTATCACTTACTTAGTTCATTGCCAATACTTGATTTACAATCTCCTTAATAAGGTTCACAATCTCTTGAGATTTTTGAGAATCAAGCGCATCAGAATGGGAAGAAGCAAACCAACCATAATCTCATTATCAAAATACTTTCCTGAAGCTGTTTTAAATTAGTCATTCAGTGCTGCCCGAGTAAGTATTTCCGCTCCAGCCAGCAACCCCGTAAGCCTGTTTAACCATTTTGCGACCCAGTATCGAAACAGGATTTACAGCCACAATAGTCGCAGCGAGATCACCAAGAGTAAGCGCCAGACTTCGTAACCACATTATCAAAGCCAGTTTGTGCTGTGCATAAGCAGCCCTATCATGAATTTGACCCTACCAGTTAAAGCTTCAATATTAACGTTTGATTGAGCAGCAGAGGAGAGATTAATTACTCGTCCACAAGTACCGAGCAAGATTAGCAATCTTTGGGTTAACAGACAAAGAGCGATCGCATTAACCACAAAAAGAACATCTAGAACATCTGGGGTAAGAGAATAAAAGGATTGATAGAAACCAGTATTATTAATCACAACACATCAAGTTGATAATGCTTGGCATTCACAGCCTTGGCAAACTCTTCAACATTAGCTAATACGAAAAGATCTGCTACAGAGATTTCGCTCTCCCATCGCGCCAAAACAAATAACTTTAAATTTAAGTGACCCTGACTACAACCAAGCTTTCTAGCCAAGTATTTCGCTAGAATAACCAGATAACAAAACAGGTATAAACAATCTTTTCAGTTCTTAAATTATGGGTCAATACTGGCAATGGCAAGGTCATCAAATTCATTATGTTCAGGCTGGCTCACCCCAAGAAAATAAACCCCCATTACTTCTTGTGCATGGCTTTGGAGCTTCTACAGATCACTGGCGCAAAAATATTGATCAATTACAAACAGAATTTCAGGTTTGGGCAATCGATCTCTTAGGTTTTGGTCGCTCTGCTAAACCTAAACTGCAATACAGTGGCAGTCTATGGCGAGATCAACTACACGACTTTGCCAACGAAGTTATTGGCAAGCCACCAATTATGATTGGTAATTCTCTTGGCGGCTATGCTTCTCTATGTGTAGCAGGAGAAAAAGCTGATTCTTTAGCTGGCTTAATATTGATCAATAGCGCAGGGCCATTTAGCGACAGTCAGGACAAGGAGAAGACTCCTCCCAAAAATTCAATCCAACAAGTGATCGGGAAAATCACTAAAAATCTTTTGCTTCAGCCCTTGCCTAGTTGGCTCCTATTTCAATATGTGCGACGCAAAAGCATTATCCGCAAAACGCTTAAACAAGTTTATTTAGACCATAGTGCAGTTAGCGATCGCCTAGTAGAAGAAATCTATCGTCCCTCCTGCGACCCAGGGGCTGCCCAAGTTTTTGCTTCAGTTTTTAAAACTCCTCAAGGTGCAAAAGTAGATGAATTGTTAGGCACAATGACTTGCCCTCTGATGCTGATTTGGGGAGAAGGAGATCCTTGGATGAATGCCAAAACCAAAGGAGAACAGTTTAAAAAATATTATCCAGATCTGACTGAAAAACTCGTCAAAGCTGGTCACTGCCCTCATGATGAAGTGCCAGAACAAGTTAATGAATTGATTAGTTCTTGGGTTTTAAGCCTTGCGTAAATAGTTCTGGGATCTTGCATATAGATCTTTAGGCGTTAAGAAACTTGCCTTTAAAGATAGAACCCTGGTTGCGCTTTTGTGACCAGGTAGCAGCAATTATTTCCAGATTTTGATTGCAGGCGATCGCTCTGACTTCACAATCTTCACTCAGCACAAACTTATGTTGAGAAAGTAGCTGAGTCATTACATCGTAAATAACGACACCGCCTTGTCTGTCTGCCAAAATAAAGTATTGCTGACGTGAGATTATATACACGGGATCAATTGCTAAAGCGATTCTTTCAACGCTAAATGAATTTAAATTGATAATACAGACAGATCTTTTGAGATAAACATCGATCGCCAAAATAAACTTATCAAATGCTTCATTAGCAGTAATAGAAGTAATAGCTGCCCTGAGTAAAAAATTTGCTACCCAATGACCCCGATTATTAAAGACTTGGAGACTAGTTTTTAAATTCTGATGATCTCGGTAAAAAGCGATCCCGTAGTAACGATTAAAACTCAAAATTTCGAGCGGATTTAAATCCCATTCCAAACTATCTAAATTAGGAGTCATCCGAAACGAGCGAAGTTGTTTAAAACTGAAGGTATTAAATACTTGACAATGAAGCTGAAGATCAAGGCTAGAGCGATAACTTAAAATCAGATGTTCTTGTTTTCTAAAATTACGCAGACACCAAAACAAGCGATTAGTCGATATTTTAAGTTGGGATCGTTGATTGCTAGCAAAATCAACATAGATAAGCTGATACTTACTAGTCAATTTTTGAACAAGAACATAGCTTTGAGGTTTAGTTTGCAAATCTACTATTTTTGATTCGCTACTAATGTTGAATTCTCTGGTAGCAATTTCTTGAAATTGAGAATCAAGTTGCCTTTGATTCTGAAAGGATAAGTTGCAAACTAGATAATTAAGTGTGCTTAATTCCAGAATCCGCTCGATAGGTGCTGTAAGATTATTATTCTCTAGAACCTTTATTTCTTCTGGTAATTCAAGATTATCGGTAACAAATAAAGTAGGTTGAAAATGATATTCATTACTCAAAATTTTAGATGCTAATTCCACCGCACTCCTCATATTGATCGCGCTATCAAATCGTAAATCTGGTGATTTTTTAAGAGCAATAGAAATTATATTTCTGATCAAAAAGGGAATATCATCAGGAAATTTTACTGGTTCACTTAAATGAGCTTTAAGCAAATCCTTAGGAGTCCCATTAAAGGGTCGCTCTCCAGCAACTAACTCATATAACAGAACACCAACAGCATACAAATCAGATGAAACTGAAAATTTCCCATAAAACTGTTCGGGAGCCATATAGGCAGGCGAACCTGTCAGACCAAGACTATTATCATTAAGTTTTGAAGCGATCGCTGAAATACCAAAATCAGCAAGCAAAACATCCCAACCAGCACAATTGATTTTAAGTAAAATATTTGCGGGCTTAATATCGCGATGAATGACATTTTTTTGATGAGCAAATTCTAAAGCCGATAGAATTTGCATAACAATATCCAAACATTGCAAAACGCCAACCCGATTATCGGAGATAAGTAAATTTCTTAAAGTCCCACCTTCGCAATAATCCATAATCAAGTAGCGACGGTTTTGATGATGTTCAAAACCTCGACAAGCGACTATATTGTTGTGATTTAAGGTAGTAAGGCAAAATAGTTCTTGGAGAAAATCACTAGTTGATAATTGTTTTGTGCCTAATTCTTTTAAGGCAACTAGCTCTCCTGTTTGCAAATCTAGAGCCGAAAATACTTTACCAAAACTTCCTAGACCAATGATTTTCAGGATTTTGTACTGAGATTTTTTAGCCACTTACCTCAATCAACAAAAGAATTAGAGAATTTCAAAATTAGTAAATTAACCTTGGAGCCAATCGCCTGAATAATTCACAAGTCTTTAGCACAGCTAGTCAGTAATGATTTAAGAGGTCAAGACTTTGAATTAGCTCAAGACCACCATAATCACCTTGATAAATACATTACTCAAACTAGACTCGACCGTATTTTGCTTGTTTAGCTTCTTGAGGGTATTTCTGATTAGTCAGCCAAGCCCACATCTGATCCCCTAAAGAAAAATGCCACCACTCCGTAGGATGCCGCAAAAAACCAGCATGACTCATAACTTGATCTAATAATTGACGGTGGCGATGATATTGCTGCTCATCAAGTTTTTCGCTTTTGATGTAAAAATTGGGACGCGATCGCTCAGATAGTTCATCAATTTCACCCCCCATATCAATTAGGAGTTCATCTTTAATACTGACAATCCTTAGATCAACAGCTGCTCCAGTACTATGAGGAGGTGGAGTTCTAATATCTGTACTAGGAGGCGCCCACATTTGATAAACCTGCTCCCAGATTTTCTGTCGTTGCTGAGGAGAAACTTTATTTGGTGAGAAATTACCCTTTTTAAGAAGAAAATCAAAAGTATAATCTACCATAAACTGTTGCACGCCAAGGGGACGGTAAGCATCATAAATTTGTAGCTGCCAGCCTGGCTGAAGCTTTTCTAACAACAGTTGAGCAATTTCCAAAGCTTCAACAACACTTTGTCGCAAAACGTAGGGAGATAAACCTGTATAATCAGCCCCTAACTTTTCATAGGGATGGGGCGTAGTAACTGCAAATTTTTCTAGAGGAATGGGAACAAGAGGCTCACCACATTCTTGAATTAGAATTTTCTGATAGGATTTCATGTCAAATAAAACCTTAATAAATACAATATAACCATGAACATCAAATATTAGTTAATGAAACAGAAATAATATACATAATCTCGTAATGCGAACTATTGCCGACATTAATGACAAAATCAAGCGGAATAAAGTTGTTGCCTGGACAGCAGAAGAACTAAAAGCAAAAGTAGCAGATATTGGCATTAGTCAGGCTTTTAAACAAGTAGATGTCATTTGTACCGGAACTTTCGAGCCGATGGAATCTTCGGGCGCAATCATTAACTTGGGTCATACCGATCCCCCAATTAAAATTCGTCAATGTTGGTTTGATGGGGTACCTGCTTATGCAGGCTTTGGCGCGGTAGATATTTATCTAGGGGCAACTGCAATGACAGAAACCTCTATCAATGAAACTAATGAGCTACGCTCTCTTAACAAGGTTAACCCTAATAGAGGTGGTGGTCACGTCATTGAAAATTTGATTGCGGGAAAATCGGTCGCAGTCAAGGCGATCGGACAAGGAACTGATTGTTATCCCCGTAGCAATTTTGAAACTTCCATCACTAAAGATCAGCTCAATCAATTTTATTTATTTAACCCTCGGAACTTATATCAAAATTTCATCGTTGGGGTTAATGGTGGCGATCGCCCCTTATATACTTATTTAGGAACCTTACAACCTCAATTAAGAAACGCAGTTTACTCAAATGCTGGTGCGATTTCTCCTTTGCTAAACGATCCAGACTTAGAAGTTATCGGCATCGGCACCAAAATTTGGCTAGGGGGTAGTATCGGCTATATTGCCTGGGAAGGAACCCAGCATTTTCCACTCCAAAAAAGATTAGAAAATCGTACTCCAATCGGACCCGCGGCAACAGTTGCCCTCATTGGAGATGCCAAACAAATGAATTCAAAATGGGTTAGAGGTTGTTACTTCCAAAACTATGGTCCCTCTCTCATGCTTGGGGTTGGAGTTCCCATCCCCGTTCTCAATGAACAAGTAGTTCGTAATTGTTCCGTGTTAGATCACGAAATAGTAGCACCGATTATCGATTTCGCCATCCCTCGTCGAGTTAGACCAACTTTTGGGCTGGTAACCTATGCACAACTCAAAAGTGGACAGCTTAAAATTGATGGCAAAAAAGTTAGAGTTGCCCCCTTAGCTAGTATTGCTTTTTCTAGACTAGTCGCAGAAGAACTCAAAAACGAAATCTCTCAAGGCAAATTCACATTGAGTAAGCCAGTCAGCTTGCTACCCAAAACCACTACTTTTCCGCCTCAAAATCCTCAAGGATC
>CALKUU010000151.1 GCA_937996665.1 uncultured Xenococcaceae cyanobacterium
CCATAAAGACTACTCGCCTTTTTTTTATTACTGACCGTATTAACTAGAACTCGTCCACTTTGAGTAGTAATCTCAAAATCATTATCGTAGTAGTTCTTGCCATCGATAGATAATTTAACTTGGGGCCGAGATTTCAAAACTTCACTATCGAGAAAAGGTGCATTATAGTTATTAGCTTGCAAGCTATCTAATAACCACTTCCGTAAAATCGGTGTGTCATAAACATCTCTTTTTGCCCATACTTGCCAACGACCTGGTTGAACAATCTCGGTTTCAATTCCCAAACGACGCCAATTATTGGCATCATTTTCGGCAGTCTCGAAAGTAGCGTGAGAACCAAGAACTATTCTTTCTGATAATTCTGGTTGAGGTAAAGGTTTCTCTTCTGTTTTGAGAAAAACTTTTGTGGTCTTTAAACTTTGGGAAGGTTGAACTTCTTCTAAAGATTTAACGTTGAGTACTTCACCTGGACGACTCTTGATTTCGATTTCACTGACAATTTCATCTTTTTCGTCAATCGGCTCATCGCCAAAGCGTTGAACGATGCCTACCTGAATATTTAAATCTTCAACGGCTTGTGCTGGTTTACCAAGGCTATTTAACCCCAAAAAACAAGTTGCAAACAAAATGCCCAAGCCGTAACGCATGTTGCGAATATCCATAAAACTCTATAAAAGATTCAGCACTGTCTAGATCAATTAGTGTAACCGACTCATTCGTGAGTTGTGTTTGTGTCATTTTTTGTGACCCTTCGGTCAGGATAAATTGTCTGAATTTATCAGTTTTTGTTGATTGATTTCTTTATTCTCGAAGGTACTAATTTTGGGGTTTACACCTAAATTGTGTAGATTAATTTGGATCTCAACTATTTTTCTACTTGAATAACCTTGTAATTTGATGACAAAGACGTAAAAACAGACAAGGTTTTAGTAAAGTAGATATCAATCTCAGAATAATTTGCCAAGATGAAAAAAACTTTTGTCCTCGACACAAACGTCTTACTTCACGATGCCCAAGCATTATTACGTTTTGAGGACAATGACATTGTCTTGCCGATCGCCATTATTGAAGAGCTAGATCGTTTTAAAAAACAATCTGATAGCATTGGTCGCAACGCCAGAGAGGTCTCAAGAACTCTCGATAAACTGAGAGTTCAAGGTGATATTACTAAAGGAATTCTTCTAGCTAGTGGGGGGAATTTATCCGTTGAGTTGTGTACTAAGAAAACCCTGGAAACTCTACCCCCAGCCTTAGGAATCCATTTAGCCGACAATGTGATTCTGGCAGTAGCCCTGATGTATCAACAACGTTGCGATTGTCCTGTAATTGTGGTTAGTAAAGATACTAATCTCAGAATTAAAGCCAATGTTCTGGGTCTCAAGTCGGAAGACTACACTACCGATAAAGTTGATATCGAGCAGCTTTATACGGGAATAACCGAAGTTTTAGTTGATAAAGAACAAATCGATCAATTTTTTACTCAAGGAACTCTAAGCCTGGAACAAGATCTTGTAACCAATCAGGCTGTAACTTTAGTTGATGCCTCCAGACCTTCCCATACCGCTTTAGCGATCGCTGATGGTAAAGACAATAGTCTGAGACCACTAGTTAAGTTACCCCTTACAGGCATATCTCGAATTCGAGCTCGTAACCGCGAACAACAATTTGCCTTTAATCTTCTTCTCGACGACTCAATCTCTTTTATTACCTTAATGGGTAAGGCAGGAACAGGAAAAACTCTTTTAGCGATCGCTGCGGGTTTACAAAAAGTTGCTGATGAAAAAATATACAGTCGGCTCCTAATTTCTCGTCCTATTATTCCGATGGGCAAAGATATTGGCTATTTGCCAGGGGATGTTGAAGAAAAGCTTACCCCCTGGATGCAGCCAATTTACGATAATTTTGATCTGATTTTTGGAACTCAAAATCCCTCAGGCAAGCCAGAACATTGGCGTAGAGGTCATGAAGAATTATTGGATCAAGGTTTATTGCAAATAGAGCCACTAACTTATATTCGCGGGCGGACAATCCCTCGCCAATTTTTGATTGTAGATGAAGCCCAAAATCTTACCCCTCATGAGGTTAAAACTATTTTAACCAGAGCAGGAGAAGGAACCAAAATAATTTTAACTGGGGATCCAGAACAGATTGACAACCCTTATGTCGATGCCGCTAGCAATGGTTTAACCTATGCCGCAGAAAGGTTTCAAGGTGAAGCGATCGCAGGACATATAACCCTTTACAAAGGAGAACGTTCTTCTCTTTCTGAAAAAGCGGCAGCCCTACTTTAAGCTACTTTATTTCTAATAGCAGTTCTTTTAATTAAGTCTGCAACATATTCGCAGCCCACAATAGTAATCTTCATGACAATTATTCTGCTTAATTTGGCTGAAATAAGTTGTTTTGTCGATGAAATTAATATCAACTTGAATTGTGAGGCTTAGAGAGATTATCTTATTTCTCTATTTAGGAGAAGGAATAGAAATAAAAAATAGTCATGTTGTAAATAACAAATAATATTTAAAATTAGCTATTTTTTGTTATTCATATGTATATTTTGTGTAAATTGTCTGTATTATTTTTCTTGATTTTTTGTATAAATTGCTAGTATAAAACTATTTTTATTTATCTTTTAAAATGTAAAATATACTTTTATTTGTCTTTAATAAGCTTGTTCATGTCGATTCTTGAAAGTAACTTCTCTTTTTATCCTTTTTCTTTGATGAAAATATACTAAAAGAAAAAATAGCTGTTAACTATTTTACTTGAAATAATAAATTTGGAAAATAGTTATTATAGCTGAAGCTAAATTCTAATTTTTTGTATTATAATTTAACACATATGATGATTTTAGAGTTGTAGCTATGCCCTATGATGTTGTCTCTAGTTCAATAGAAAGATCGATCTTAGTTTTGGACTTTCTTGAGGTAAGAAAAAATATTTCACTTAATACGTGTTATTTTTCAATTGGTCGCCATCCCCAATGTTCTTTGATTATTGATAAAAAAGTAGTTTCTCGCCATCATGCCACTATTGTTTGGCTAAAAAATAAGAGTGATCCAAGTCAAGGTTGTTACTGGATTATTGATGGCAATGGCAAAGGTAAAACTAGTAAAAATGGGGTTTATGTAAATGGCAAAAAGATCTCCAAGCATCAGTTAGTATGTGGAGATGTAATCTCTGTGGATAGTACGAGCAAAATAATTTACAATCGCATTTCTAACAATACAGAAAATATTACGTTGCCAGAAGTGGTTTATTATCTCTAAATTACTTTGCTATTCTATTCGGCAGGTGAGAAAAATTATTGAATTAGCTATTGCGACGCATGGAGTAAATTTTGAACGGCACTAGTAATTAATTCTGGCTCATCAAGCCAAACAAAGTGACTGCTTCGACTGGCATTTAGCTGACTATAGTTAGTAGATAATTGGCTCAGATCATTGTGTATTTGTTCTCTAAGATCATTGATTGCTCTTAAAGGGAACAAGATCGTTAATAAACTTTTTTTGAAAAATGTCTCGGCTTTAATATTAATGATAGGGATGCCGTCTAGATCGTTGGCTGCTTTTAAATATTCTCCACTTTCTCCTAGATGCCATAACTCTTGTGCCATCGTAATCCAGTGCTTGGGCTGATAAAAAGATCGTTTAACCTGTTGTCTAATTTTCTGATCGAATTTGTTTAATTCTGGTTTGATAATTTCGAAAAAGCCGCAATTACTAGCGATGCGAATTACGCCGAAGAAGGAACCCAAAATTGAGAAAAGGAAGCCTGCAAAAATCAAAGCCTGAAAAATAATAATGCTAAAACTCATATTCAGCATTCCCGACTCATGTAGTCCATCGGTAAAAACTATGCCGGCGACTTTCTCGGGATGCTTGTGAGCGTAAAGCCGCATATTGTAACTACCAAAGGAATTGCCCACTAGAATATATGGAGGATGAATTTCTGCTTTTGAGAGAAGAAGTTCTAGTTCGATGGTGATATTGTCGCTATTTCGGGGTAAAAAGCTGCGATCGCTCCATCCATATCCTGCACGATCATAAATACAGACTTGAGTTAGCTCTGATAACGCATCGATTAAAAAATATCCATCAAGACCGCCTAAGCTGTGATCGATAATAACAGTCGTGTCGCCAACTCCTTTCTTATAAAGATGTAAACGATATTTCCCCATGTCAACTAGCTCCCCAGGGGGGCGTTGTTTTCTCTCCTTTTTGCTCAGGAAAAACTGATAAGTAGTAGTTCCTAGTAGTACTAGATAATGTAAATACTTAAACATAATTTAAATCTACAGATTTGAGCAGAATTATAACAGGTGTAAACTCAGCTATCTGCATATCTTTGATTTTTCAGAAAAGTAGATATTGATATTTAAAATTGCACAGAATTTGTTAGTTTCATCGTTCCTTTTATATGTTGATTTTTGTAGAATAATAAATTTTTGTCTGCTTAACTAATTATTGGGGTTGAGATGATTAAAGTTTATCTAGATAAATTATTTTTAAATCATGGAATGTAAGATTATCAGCCGTGCAGGTCAAACCTTAGCAAGAGGTCGGCTTTTTCTGGAAAGTGAGCTTGATGGTTCTCTTCGCTTAAATTTTCAGACCAATCGAGGAACTCTTATTCAAGGTGGTCTTGTTGCTGAAGATGGAGATTTAAGGGAGGCTAGCGATAAGTTATTTGAGAACTGCCATGATTATTGGGGCTTAAGCGGGATGACTTTAAACGTTAGTGTTCGCTAAAACTAATCTGGATAGTTTCCAGGAATATCTAATTTTTGTATTTTGTTTTGGTTGTTTATTTCTGTTTGCTTATTTGTTTTTTATGCTGTGTAAGATAATTTCTTGAAATAAAGTTAGCTTGATCTCTGGGAAATCAAAAATTCAACCTGTCTATTTCGATATTAATAGTTTTCGAAAATGGGCTAGGGTGCTTATTTGACTTTAGTTTTCCCTGGTGCTAAATCGGTTATTTTTCTTTTAATATATCCTTCTAAACTGATTATATTTTTTGTAATCATTGTAATTTATTAATCTATTTTTTCCTATCGATTATCTATATATTAAGTTTGCCTAGGATGTTTGCCAGCTATTTAAAAATTTTATCTATATAAGTAGGTGATCTTAAAGATAAAGGTGAACGAATAAATACCTGTTAACTCATTTAGGGAAAGTACTCGGTCAATATTCAGGTTTTATATTTAATTGGTTCTATCTACTTCTTTAGTTATTTTTATTGAGTATTCTTGTCCTAGTACTATTCATGTTTACGAATAAATACTCATGTTTTAATTACAATATCTAGTTACTATTGTTCTTGAAGAATGAGATGAAATACAGGTAATGAATTACATCTTTATTCTTTATTCTTGATTTTTGACGTTGATTCTATTGCCTAGGTACAAGATGGCTTTTTCAACAACCTATCCCACGATAACAGCCTTGTTATGCCAAAAGTATGAGTTTTCAGTTAGTGAGTCAATTAATGTTGTGAGCTGCTGGTTAAAAAAACATCCTGATTGCTCAAGAGAAACTTTGCTAAGATTTATCGATACAGGGCTTGTCGTTGTCCAGGATAAAACCTTAATTGATATGTCGAGAATATCTTTAGAAGAGGCTATCGAAATTGTTAAAGACTTGCAGTCTGATCAGGGTATAGAAATTAAGAACCGTTGGTATCATTTTCAATGTTACAAATCTTGCTTTATTGGCTCTGAATTAGTAAATTGGCTAGTGGCGAATCGTGATTTATCGGAAAAAGAGGCGATCGCATTAGGTCAAAATTTATTAGAGCATAAAATAATTGCTCATGTCTGTAATGACCATACTTTTAAAAACGATTTTTTATTCTATCGTTTTATTCTTTAGTTCTATCTAATTTGACTAAAAAGTCTAAAAATAAAAAATATTAACACTTGATTTAAACTGTTAATGCTTTAATAAATTTATTTAGATAACTTGGCTCGAAATAAAAAAGAACTTATTTAACTATGTTAGTAGGGGAATATTTTGCTTGGTATTCTTGCTTAACTAAATAGTTGATAGGCTTGAAATTTTTTTCTTGTACCTTGTTTCTTCTCTTACTGCTTTTCTCTTATTCGAATAATTATGTGATCTCTACAAACACTTAATTAGAGAGAGTGCCATTAATTAATATGATTTGTTGAATGATCTCAGCTTTTCGAATTTTCTTGTTGCTAAAGTTAGTTCCTAACTGTAACTAGCTTCTCTTTGAAAAAATGATTATTGCAATAACCTTTAACTAATTTCCGTGTAAGTTTATTTCTAGTCTAAAAAACTCATTTAAACATCTTGCTTTTTAGAATCCAATTTTTTCTAAAGTTATTTTTCTTCGTAAATACTTTTCTTTCTTTCAGCTACTTTTAGTTGAATTTTAAGTTGATTCTAAGCATTGCTTGACAATATCTTTGTGTAGATTAAATTTAGTACAGCAATTCATAATCAAAAGCAATGAGAATACCCAAATTCCTCCAATTCTGCCTATTAGTTGCCATTGGTATTCTAATTACTGCGGCCCCTGCACAATCCCAAGCGGTTGCTAGCAACGGTGGATTTAGTCCTAAAGGTCTGTTATGTGACAATGCGCTGCCTTGGATCGAAAATTTAGGTATTGCTGGTCCGATCGCCTTTATGCTGGTTTATGCTTTTGCTACGGTAGCTTTCTTGCCAGGTTCTGTTCTTACTTTATCTGGAGGAGCAATTTTTGGTTTGTTATGGGGTTCTATTTATGTTTTTATCGGAGCTACTATCGGTGCAACCCTTGCCTTTTTAGTTGGTAGATACTTTGCCCGAGGTTGGATTTCGAAAAAAATTGAAGGCAATGAAAAGTTTGCCGCGATTGATAGAGCTGTAGGAAAGGAAGGGTTTAAAATTGTTTTTCTAACTCGCTTATCTCCAATTTTCCCTTTTAACCTGTTGAACTATGGCATGGGGGTAACAGGTGTTGCGCTCAAAGACTATGTTTTAGCTTCTATAGGGATGATTCCAGGAACCATTATGTATGTTTACTTTGGCTCTTTGGGTAACATCAATACGATCTGTAATGGTGGTGGAGCTGATGCGAATCCGATTGCAGAGTGGGCAATTCGCATTGTTGGTCTGATTGCTACTGTTGCTGTAACTTTGTATGTTACTAAGCTTGCTCGTAAAGCTCTAGATGAGTCGATCTCGGAGGGTGCTTAACTACTTGCTCTCTCTAAACAAGCTTTTGCCATTTGATACAACTTTTAGTTGTTAATTGTTTAGTTTTTAATAGCTAAACAGAAACCGATGATCGCTTAATAAATATAGTTGTCAAAGTTTAAACTAATTTCTCTTCAACATCCTAGTTCTTTATGAGTATCCAAAAACACGCAACTACAATCGCTCCTTTAGACAAGTACAATCAAGAACTACTTGATAATGTTCATCCTGCCGATTGGGTTAACCCGACTCCAGCAGAATTGTATGACTTGGTCGTAATCGGTTCTGGTGCCGCTGGTTTGATTACCGCTAAAGGTGCTGGAGGACTAGGTCTTGGTCTTAAAGTTGCTTTGATTGAGAAGCACCTTATGGGGGGCGATTGTCTCAATGTTGGCTGTGTTCCCTCCAAATGCTTAATTCGCTCTGGTCGTGCTGTTGCCGATATTAAGAATTCCGCGCCATTAGGCGTAATTCCTCCTACTGAAGTTCAGGTAGATTTTCCTAAAGTTATGGAGAGGATGCGCCAAGTTAGAACTAAGATTAGCCCTGTCGACTCAGCTAGAGATGCCAAAAAAGCTGGAGTCGATGTATTTTTTGGTGAGGCTAGTTTCAGCAGTAAAGATTCTGTGACGGTCGGAGGGCAGATTCTTAAGTTTAAAAAAGCAGTTATTTCCACTGGTGCTAGAGCATTTAAGCCCAAGATTGATGGTTTAGAAGAAGCTGGATATTTAACGAATGAGAACGTCTTTTCCTTAACTGAACTGCCCTCTCGGATGGCTGTTATTGGTGGCGGACCTATTGGTTGCGAGTTGGCACAAGCTTTTCAAAACTTGGGTAGCCAAGTAACTCTATTTCATCGTGGTAATCATGTTTTGAATAAGGAAGATTCTGAAGCTGCCGAAATCGTGCAGCAAGAATTGATTAAAAATGGGATCAATCTAGTTCTGAATAGTAAGATGTCGAGGGTGGAAACATCTTCGGAGGGGAAGGTTATCCACTTTAGCAGTGGTAGTAAATCGGATTCAATTGTTGTCGACGAAATCTTGATTGGTGCTGGTAGACAGCCAAATGTTGAAAGCCTTAATCTAGAAATTGTTGGCGTCGATTATGATCTTCGTAAAGGCGTGATTGTTAACGATAATCTACAGACTAGTAATCCCAAAATTTTTGCTGCGGGCGATATTTGTATGAGCTGGAAGTTCACCCACGCAGCGGATGCCGCAGCCCGAATTGTCTTGAAAAATACTTTGTTTTCTCCTTTTGGCTTTGGAAAATCTAAACTAAGTGATTTAGTTATGCCTTGGGTAACTTTTACTCATCCAGAGATTGCTCACGTCGGTCTTTATGAGGAAGAAGCTCAGGCAAAAGGATTTGATTGTAATACGATCAAAATTGATTTTGATGATTCGGATCGTGCTCTTGCGGATGGTGAAACCGAAGGATTTTTGAAAATTCTCCATAAAAAAGGCTCTGATGAGATTCTGGGTGCAACAATTGTTGCCTCTCATGCGGGTGAAATGATTAGCGAAATTACCACAGCGATCGTCCATAAAATCGGTTTAAGTAAGATTTCGAGTGTCATTCATCCTTATCCTACCCAGGCAGAAGTAATTAAAAAAGCTGCGGATACTTATCGAAGAACTTTGCTAACCGATAACACTAAAAAGTTGCTCGGAATATTGCTTAAGCTTTCTTAGTTCAATATCGCTTATTGATATCTTGTTGAGTTCAAGATTTTTGGATAGTTCGGTTTACTATTCTTAGCTTTTTTAGGATAATTCTTGGAAATCTCGGTCTCTTTATCGGGAAAGGACTCTCGTTAGATAAGAGTTTATTAATCGTATCTTCGACTTCTGCTTTTCTCAAAAAAGAGAACTGCTAACCATTGATTAGCAGTTCTCTTTTTTATCTATTGTTTCCCACTAAACTTAATTAACTTGCGAAGTCTTGATCTTCATCAATCATTTGCATCGCCATTTGCAAACTGACTCGCATTCTTTCTAGACCTTTGGCTAAACTGCCCACTTCGTCATTATCTTCGTGATGAAATTCAGTTTCAAGTTCGCCTGTGCTAACTTTTGTCGCTAATTTAGACATTTTTTGAATGGGTCTAACGATCGCTAGGAATAAGAATAAATTGATAAATGCGATCGCTGCCAGGAAAAATAACGAAATTGTTCCCATAATTGACCACTTGAGTTTATTGGCAATCGCAAATACTTTTGTCGCTGGAACAGATATCATTTGCGAAGCAACAATTTCATTTAGCTTCCAGCCAAAGCCATTCTCTGAACCGTAGGTGTTAATTAAACTTGGAGGAGCTTTTTCTGGCGTGCTATGACACTGAAGGCAACTAGCTTTTTTGATCGCCATTGGTCTAGCAACATAATAAATATTTTCTGAATCAACATTGCGATATCCACTAATTTCGTTTAATTCTTGATCGTTACGAAATCTCTCAACCAGCTTAGACTCAAAATCATCGGCTTGATCTCTCAAATTTGTCGGGTTTAGGGTGGCTTCCTTATAAAAGAAATCTTGATAATCAGTATTTTTCCTCAATCCCTCAAAAACTTCTCTGGCTGAATAGGCAGGAACTGTTTCTGGTAAAAATTCTGGTTCTGTTGCTAGGCGCTCTACTAAATGGGGTTTAATTCGCGAACTGGTATAACTTCTCACCGAATCCATTGTTGCCATTGCCAACAATGCCTTATCTTGAACTTCGTCTCTGGCTTTTGTATCTAAAATATCCGATAGTATAAGACCCGAACTTAGAATTGTAAGTAGAAAAATTAGGATCAAAATCAAATTTAATTTAATTCCCAACTTTAAATTCTTAAAATACTTAATTGTCATATCTCTATAATTTGAGAGTAGCGATAAAGGAAACTTCTGTATTTTTATTGTTCCCTTCACAAAAAAAATTTGAGCAAATAATAAATTGCTCTAGATATCGAAAGTTAAAAGATTTATCTTTAACAAGAATTTTGGGAAGCTGATACCCTATCAAGTAGACTAAACTAATATTTCTATCAAGGATTGGTTATGGGCTATTTGATTGCAGTATTACCAGACCGCATTAAGGCAGAAGAAGCCTATACTGCCCTAGAAAAATCTAATGTGCCTCAGTCTGAGATGAGCATTTTGGGCAGAGGTTACAAAACAGCAGACGAGTTTGGCTTAATCGATCCTACTGAGCAGGCGAAAAAAAGAGCAATTATGATGGCATATTTGCTAATTCCTTTCGGCTTTGCTGGGGGTTATATCTTTAATTTGATTACTGGTCTAGATACCTTGGATTGGGCTGGGGATCCAGGAAATCACATTGTCGGTGGTATTTTGGGTGCAATTGGGGGAGCGATGGGAAGTGTCTTTGTCGGCGGTGGAGTTGGTCTCACCACTGATAGTGGAGATGCACTGCCATATCGAAATTGCTTAGATGATGGCAAGTATTTGGTAATTGTTGAGGGAACAGAAAGGTTGCAACAGAGAGCGGCCGATATTTTGCGTCCCTTTAAACCCGAGATGATGCAAGGTTATCAGTCATTTTAAGATAGTGGTAAATAGATTAAATATCTATTTTCAAAGAGTGGAATCAATCTAAAAAATTAAGGCAATTTGATAGCTGAACACTACTCAGGTGTTTGCAGATTCAAGTGAGTGTAGAATTTATCTACTGAGACTCAGACTAATTCGAGACGAAAACTAATTGGCGTTACGTAACAATGTTACCTAGAGAAAATTTATTAAAAAGAGTTGAAAACAGAGAAGAAATAGCTCGTGTTATCGATAAAGCCGAACAAGCAATCAAAAATTGGGAGGTTGTCTCTACCGATTTTTTATCGCCCCCCATTAGACTTGAAACTCAAGATATATTAAAAGATTTAGCTGAAATAGATTGCTTGGCTTGGGGCGGTTATCCTCAGGCAGAAAGAGTCAGAATGGGTTTGTC
>CALKUU010000152.1 GCA_937996665.1 uncultured Xenococcaceae cyanobacterium
CCACCAGAAATCTTGGGGGTGGAGAATTTTTCTGAATATGGTGTCGTCATTCGGGTTTGGTTTAAAACCGAACCCCTAAAACAGTGGGAAGTTGCCCGCGAGTTTCGCCGTCGGATCAAGACAGCTTTTGAAGCAGCAGGAATTTCGCTATCTTTGTCACAACAACAAGTTTGGTTTCAAGATGCCAAACCTAAATTTTCTCAACACAATTAAATCCCAAACTAATATTTGAGGTTACTAAATTAAGATCTATTCCTTAACCTTTAGTCTAATTTCTTTCTTCGTCGTTATGATAAGCAGGAGGAAAAAGGGAATATAAATTTTATGCCTTTGTCGAGAAGAGGTTTTTTGAGCTTTATGGGAATAGGCACAGGAGGCGCGATCGCCGCTTCGGCAAGATCGGCAAGCACAACAGATAACGAACCGAATACGGGAGTTTCTTGGTGTTGGCTAGGGGGAGTTAGCGATCGCCAAATTACCATTAAAGCCAAGATTAGAGCAGGCATTACTCAGCGATCGATTCAGCTAAAATATAGCCCCAATGCCGAAGATTTTCTAACTCAGAAGTCTTTAAATGAACTACCTGGAGTTGCAGCAGATTCCTTAGTGGGGCAAATTGCCACTTTCAATCTACAAGACTTACTTTCAGCTCAGAGATATTATTACGTGATTATTGCTGGCGGTCGGCGTTATCCAGCTAAATCTAGTAGTAAACAAGCTCAATATTTAACTTTTAAAACCGTCAAAGTCGGCGAACCCTATAACTTTGCGATCGCCTGTAGCTCCTGCGCTGGGGGAACTGTGCCAGGCATCTTATTTAACAAGGGCGTTAGCGATAGCAAGATTTTCGATATTATCCGCAAACAACGCAACCCCTCCCTAGATCTCTTTATCCATATGGGGGATTTACACTACCGCAAAGATGTTTTAGCGGCAGAAACCAACCTCGATGATTTCCGCGACAACTATCACCAAGTTTTATCTCAAGCCAGACAGTGCAATCTCTACCAAAATATCCCTCTCGCCTATGTTTGGGACGATCATGACTACGGCACCAATAACTCTGATGGTACTTCCGAGTCTAAATCCCTAGCTGCGGAGGCTTATCGTGAACAAGTTCCCCATTACCCCTTGGTTGCAACAGGCGCGATTTATCAGTCTTTTGCGATCGGCAGGGTGCGCTTCATTATGACCGATAGCCGTTTTTACAAGGATGCCCTAAACAAAGAAAATAATTTTCGGGGCAAAACTCTTTTGGGTGCAGAGCAAAAACAATGGTTTTTTGAGCAGTTAGCGATCGCTAAAGCGAAGCAACTAGAAAATCAAGAAGGTTTAGTAATTTGGGTTAATAGTTTGCCTTGGATCGCTGGGGGTGAGGGTTATCAAACTAAGGATGCTTGGGATTGCTACCCCGAAGAAAGAGCGGAAATAGCAAGTTTTATTAAAGATAATGCCATAGATAAGCTGTTAATGATTTCGGGGGATGCCCACATGCTGGCTCTGGATGATGGCAAAGAGGGTACAGCTAATAATTATGCCGAAAATGGTGGTGGTTCTTTTCCTGTGCTGCAAATCGCTTCGCTAGATAGTAAAGCTTCTGTAAAAGGTGGACCTTATAGTCATCAGCCGATTTCTGGACTTGGGCAATGGGGGGTTTTAAACTTTAGTGATAATGGAGCAAATATTGAGGTGAAGGTGGAGTTAAAGCGGAAAAACGAAACTTTAATTACTCATACTTTTGCTTTTTAATTGGGGTTGAAATTCTTTTACCGAAAGGCTCAACTTTTTTAGAACAAACTAGACAATTAAATGACTGCGCCATAATCAACTGAATTGATTAAATACCTTGTTTTCCTCTGTCTTGTCACTCCGTCAGCAAGATCCTTAGCCTTACCAAACTTTAAGGAGCGATTTCGCTGTGAAATCGCTCCTCGGTCGATAGATCTGGGTCTCGACAATCTTTGAGCGCAAAATCTATTTGAGCACTGTAAACTACAGCAGCCAATTACTTTGACAAGGAAGGTACTCCCCTTGGCTCGCAATTGCTAGATCCCAATTTATCCTTGACTAAATCGGCTAGTCTTAGAGCCATGGCGACGATTGTTAATGTAGGGTTGGCATAGCCCCCAGTAGGAAAAGTAGAACTTCCTGCTATGAAAAGATTATTTATCCCATGTACCTTGCAATCTGAATCGACGACGCCTTGCTTAGGATTGTTATGCATTCGAGTTGTTCCCATTAGGTGGTGAGATCCAGTTGGTCTGACAATTTTGGGAAGTCCTTGTTCATTAAGGTTAATTTGAAGTTCGCCCATGCCAGTTTTAGACAATTCTTTGCCCATTAATTTTAGCGATCGCCCAAAACTTCTAGCGTCATCCTCATGCCATCGCCAATCTATTTCCAGTTTCTGGCAACCCAAAACGTCACGATCTTTACTCAATTTCACTCGATTATTCCGACGAGGTGATTGCTCGATAAGATGCATAAATTCAAAGCGTTCAAAGCGACTTCTGTTGTCAGCTAATTTTGACCAGCCGCCACTTCCCAAGTTTGGTAGTAAAGACTG
>CALKUU010000153.1 GCA_937996665.1 uncultured Xenococcaceae cyanobacterium
CTGAAAATTCTCTATCTTGTCAAGATTGGTTACAACAAGCTCAATCTTGGCGCGACCAGCAAAATAATGAAGATGCTCTTACCTGTTATCAACAGGCACTACAAATTGATCCGCAAAATCTGGCTGTTCTAGAGAGTCTAGGTGATTTTTATAGTGAGCAGCAACAATGGACAAAAGCGATCGCTACTTACAAACAAATTATTCAACTCACAGAAAATACTCCAGATTCAGCTTATACAAGAAATCTAGCTAAAAAGTTAGCGATTTTTTTGCAGCAAAGAGCCGCTCAAGACAGGCAAAAATTACTTCTTGTTTACCAGCAAAATATTGCTCAAGAACCCTACAATCTTGATTATTATCATCAAGTGATCGCTCTTGATTCTCAAAATATTGATCTTTATCTTGGTCTCGGTAATGCCTTATGCCATCATCAGCAATTGAATGAGGCGATCGTTACTTATCAAATGGCTCTGCAAATTGATCCTCATCATCAGGTAGCTCAAGAACAATTAGCAAAGGTTAACGAGCTAACTCAGGAGGGTAAGTTAAATTCTCTCTCCTCAACTAAATTTATCCCTGAAGTTTCCCTCACCCAAGCCAAAAAATCTCTTGAGCAGCTCAGCCAAAATGTCCTCAACGATTTTTTAGAAGCTGATACTAAACTCAAATTTCCTGAGCTTAATCGACCTCTAGTCAGTATTATCTTAGTTCTTTTCAATCGGGCTGAGTTGACTTTAATGTGCTTACAGTCGCTATTAGAACAACCATTTCACAACTTTGAAGTAATTATTGTTGATAACAATTCTAGCGATCGCACCGCTGAACTACTCAAGCAGGTTGAAGGCGCTCAAATTATCCACAACCCTACCAATCAACATTTTTTGCTAGGGGCAAACCAAGCCAGCCACTTTGCAACAGGAACATATCTCTTATTTCTCAATAATGATGCTCAACTCTTGGGAAATAGTCTGCAAGCTGCTGTCGAAACTCTGAGTTCTGAACCAGATATTGGTGCAGTGGGTGGCAAAATTATTTTACCTAATGGCGCTTTACAAGAAGCGGGAAGCATTATTTGGCAGGATGGTTCTTGTGTGGGCTATGGCAGAGGAGATAATCCTGATGCTTTTGCTTATCAATTTCAAAGGGAAGTTGACTATTGTTCTGGTGCTTTTTTACTAACCCCTCGTGATTTATTTAAGCAGTTAGATTGTTTCGATCTGAGCTATCAGCCAGCCTATTACGAGGAAACAGATTACTGTGTTAGGCTTCAGCGTCTTGGCAAGAAAATTATTTACGATCCCCGAGTTAGTATTCTCCATTACGAATTTGCTAGCTCTACTCATAATCAAGAAGCGATCGCGCTGCAAACTCAGCACCAGCAAATCTTTTGTGATCGCCATCAAGATTGGTTAGCTAACCAATACTCAGCTAGCCAGAATAATTTGTTTGTCGCTAGCGATCGCCGTTCTCATGGCAAAAAAATACTTTTTATCGAAGATCGGATTCCTCATCCTTATCTAGGTTCTGGATACACTCGAGCGCACTGTATTTTGCAAACAATGGTGCAATTAGGGCATCAAGTTAGTTTCTATCCCACCGAATTAAGCTATCAAGAAAATTGGCAAGCTGCCTATCAAGATCTATCAGCCAAAATTGAAATCATTCAAGGTTGGGGTTTGCAAAAGCTGGCTGATTTTTTGCAGTCGCGACCAGATTATTACGATTTAATCTTTGTGAGTAGACCTCATAATATGAATCACCTCAACTATCTTCAAGAGAAAGAACAAGTTGAGATTACGGCTCCAATTATTTATGATGCCGAAGCTTTATACTGCCTGAGAGAGTTTGCTTATCAAGAACTGCAAGGACAAGAATTATCTCCAATCGAGAAAGAGCAAGCGATCGCTCAAGAATTAAAACTTGCCAAAATCAGTAGCAAAATTGTAGCTGTCTCTGCTGCCGAACAAACTCAGTTTCGGCAATATGGTTATCAACAAGTTGAAGTTTTAGGTCATTCCCTTACACTCCAACCCACACCTAAAAATTTTCAGCAAAGACAAAATATGTTGTTTGTTGGCTCCATCTACGACTTAAAATCTCCAAATGCCGACTCTTTGCTTTGGTTTACTCAGGAAATTTTTCCTTTAATTCAAGCTGAATTAGATCAAGAAATCTGTCTTCTGATTGCTGGCAACAATCAAGTTACTGAACTCACCTCAAGAATTGAGCAACTCCATAACCCTCAAATTAAGTTATTAGGTAAAGTCGATAATCTTTTCGATCTCTACAACAACTCACGTCTGTTTATTGCTCCCACCAGATATTCAGCAGGTATTCCTCACAAAGTTCACGAAGCTAGTTCCTATGGTTTACCAGTTGTAACCACTTCAGCTATCGCTGAACAATTAAATTGGCAAGCTGGTACAGATCTTTTGACTGCTAACGAGGCTAAAATATTTGCTCAGCAATGCAGCAGACTCTATCAAGAATCAGAATTATGGCAAAAGCTAAGAAAAAACTCGCTTCAGAAAATCAAAGAACAATGCTCACCTCAATCTTTTCAGGAGAAGTTGACCAAAATTCTTGAATAATGAATGTATTTTTGAAATACAAAAATTAGTTTAAACCTCAATGGCTATTAGGAATTCGATATATTTTGACGACGCATATCTAACCACTGTTGCAAAATAATTTTTGCCGCTTGTTTATCAATCAAGCCTTTGTCATATGTAGAAAATTTTTTTTGAGCTTTTAATTGAATTTCAGCTTCTACTGAAGTCAGACGCTCATCAACATAATCAACGGGTAAATTCAAAGCAGCAGAGACTTTCTGAGTAAACTTTTGCACTTGCTTTGCCTGTTTACCCAAACTACCATCCATGGAATAGGGTAAACCCACTACTAAAATTTTTATGTCGCGCTCATCAACAATCTCTTGGAGCTTTCTAATATCTTCAGCAAAATAGGTACGATGCAAAGTAGTAATTCCTGTAGCAATTAAACCAGTCCCATCGCAACCAGCAATGCCAACTCTTCTTCTTCCTACATCTAGACCTAAAGCAGATACTTTTTCTTTCATCTTCACAAATCAAAAGCTAATCAAGCATGATGACCATTTTCTCTGGATTGTGATCCCTCTTCTGAATCATGTTCACTGTTAGAATTTGGTTCAATTGATTGAGATCTGAAGAAGTCGTATTTTGAGGGGCTATTGTATTTTTCAGCTATTAACTTTAGCCAAGATATTCGAGAAGGAATCGGAGTTCTAGAAGGTTGTAATCCTTGTAAGACTCCAGATAGTTGTAATCCATCTAGGGAAAGGGGCTTTGACTCACGAATTTTATGCCATACAGAACGAGACATAAGAAGGGTGTTTTCAGTTGGTGATGCCCCTAATTCGTTTAAAAACTCTTCTCTCTCAGGTTGGTAATCGGCTGAAATTAATTCTAAAGAAGGTTTAGCTTCATTATTGATCTTTAAGCTATGTTTATGGGCTATTTGAGCCATCTGGACGAGCAGTTCAGGATAAAGCCAAGTATAAGCAGGGTTGACAGTTAGCTTGGCTTGGTGGGAACAGGATTCACCATAGCGAGATTCCAATTGGAAGTAACCAATAGCTGCTTTTCTTTGTGGTTCAAAAATATAGCCTTGAACAACTTCATTTTTATCGATCCATTGGCGAATGCGGCTAAAAGTTTTTTCAACGACAGTACTTCTAAAATCACGGATATTCCGATCAAAAATTTGTCTTAGAAGTGGAGGTAAAGAGACACAATCCAATTGGTATAACAGAGAAGCATCAGCGTTACTAATTGGCGATAAGTTATTGGGTAAATCTGAAGTTTCTTGTGATAGCTTCTCGATTATTTCCCATGCAAGTTGCCAATAAGTAAGTTGAGCTAATGGTTGAAAGCCACTCTCACGATAAATAGCCAGGTGATTTTTGTCATGAATATCAGCTTCTAGGATCCAGGTTCTAGCTTCCCAAATATTTTCTAGACAATAACGCAAGAGTTGAGAGCCAATTTCCTTACGGAGAAGTGATATTTCTAATTGTGGTAGATTATCGACAATTATTAATCTCTCAACTTTCCAAGTACTCCCAGTACTGTTGAAAGGAGATACTTGGATCAGACCGAGAATTTGCTGTTCAACTTCAGCAACAAATATTCTGCGGCTTTCCTTAAGAGTATAAGGCAAAATATTTAAGAACTTTCTTAGTCCATACCAAGAAGCAACATCCATGATATCCCTATCAATAATTGCTAAGCGCTGAGATATATTTTGGTCAATATATCTACTGGCGAGTGCTTTGATAGCCTCTAAATCCTTATATTGCAGAGATCGGATATTAATGAGTTTTTTGGGGACTATAGATAACGTCATAAATTCTTATACTACCTTCGGTTTTAATCAACCTTTTCTAGTTGCCATAAAATTTGATTACCTTCTCTGCGGACTCTGGATACTACCCAATTTCGCCAAGACCAATGATCACCTCTACTCGTTACAGCACTAGCATTGATATCCATTAAATCTGCCAGCTCAGAGCTACTGATTAAATACCCTGTTTTAGCTATCTCATCAGCAATGCGTAAGGTATCGATAAGATCCCTAAGTTGAGAGACCCTTTGTTCACTAGATACGGAAGATTCTTCCTTGATGTTGTGTGATAATTCCGTCATACGGGATAAAACCTGAAATTCTATAGTTTTAAATAAGTGAAATAGTCATTTAACTTGAAAAGTTATAGGGACAAAGTATTTATTGGCTTGCTATATAAGCCATAATAGCTAATTTAGAGATTAAAGCCTATCATTTTGCCTGGATAATCAAATATTATTAGCAATTAAGACGGTATGTCTCGATCTTGCGGGTTGAAAATCAGGTTTAATTTCTAACGCTTTTTCATAACTGGCAATTGATTCATCGAATCTTTTGATTTGCTCTAAAGCACAACCACGGTTGTACCAAAATTGATGACGATCTGGCATGATCTGAATTGCTCTATCCCAACTGAGAATAGCCTTAGACCATTCTTGCATTTTATACAAAGCATGTGCTCTGTCATTCCAGGCTTGATAACTTTTGGGATCTATGCGAACAGCGTGGTCGAAGGACTGAATTGCTTCTATATATTTTCCTAACCGACCTAAAGCACTGCCTTTATTGTGCCAAGCTTCTGACAGATTGGGATTGACGTTTAGTGCTTGATCCCAGCTAGTAATTGCACCCTGAAAATCTTTGGCACTGGCTTGTTTAAGTCCTAACTGAAACCAACTCTTGACTAGTTCAAGATTGGCTGGGCTAAGTTCTGCTTGCTTTTGGGTATTAAACTTATTAACCGCAGCCTGCATAATATCCTGAGGATTCTGGACTCCAACCATGCCCAATTGTTGAGCAACATTTTGAGCTAAAACAGGATCTTGTTCTAGAGAAACAACAAATTCATCCCAAGTGACTGTTACTTCTCTATTCGTTACACTTTGCTTGTTGCTTAATGCTTTAGCTGCTTCGAGAAAAGAACCTGCTGAAAATTTTGAAGAAGTAACTTCTAAGTCAGTGGAACTAACCTTTGATTGTTGTGAATGTGAATGTTGATAATTGTTTTGGTCTTTATCTGTATCTGTGTCAGAATTTGATAATTCAAATTCTTCCTGATGTAGATCTCTGGTATCGGTTTGATGATCAATCTCTTCGCGATCGCCTTCTAAGTCTTCTAGCGCAAGATCTAATGATAAATCTAAAACTACTTTTTGATTTTGAGTCTCGTTGTGAGTTGAATTTTTAGTTGTCTGTTTCTTGTCTAGTGTTTGGGAAGAGGAGGAATTTGACTTTTTCGATTGAGCTGCAAGCCCTTCTTCAAAAGCTTTATTAATCAACTCTTCTTCAGGACTAAATTTACTTGAGAATGATACTTCTGTTGATTCTGGATCAACTTGAATTTCTAAATTTTCTTCAACAGCTTGGTTACTTATCAAAGCGTCATCTTTATTTTTTGTGTCGGTAGTTTGTTCTCTATTATGTTGAGCAGCTAAATTTTCTTCGAAAGCTTTGTTAATTAAATCTTCTTCAGGACTAAACTCTTCCCAAGAATTTTGCTCGCTTTTTTCTACTGTTTCTAATTCAGTGGTGGCAGCTAAGTCTTCTTTAGTAATCTCACTAATCAAATCTGTCTCATTAAGAGAAGATTCATCTAATTTTTGTTCATGGTGTTCATTAATTAACTTTTCTTGATGCACCGGATCTGATTCATGGGGAGAAGACAATTCTTGAGAAGTTAAATCTTCTGGGATCCCATTACTGATGAAATCACTCTCCAAACTTGAGTTATTAAGATGTTCTTGGGTGGATACATCAGTGTTTAGGGTGTCAATTTCTAAAGATTCAATGTCTGGAGATTCAAGATCAGTATAGACAACTTGATCTTGCTCTGTTTCAGGATTTTCTAGTGATTTGTCTGCTTCTAAGCCTAGTTCGGGTTCGCTATCGGGATCAATAATAAAGGAGTCATCCTGTTTGGGTAATTCCAATTCCGACTCAATTTCTAGCTCCGTCAACTCTTCTTGACTTTCGGCTGATTGAGTATTCGTCGTTGTTTTCTGTAATGATTCTTGGTTTGCTATGTCTTGACCCACATATTCCCAAACTAGGTCTGTTGTTCTACCTACGAATAACTGATTACCGATACGGTAGAATAGAGTTCCTAACTTTTGTAAGTCATCATTAGGCTTCGTTAGTTCGCCAAAGCGCATCATAATTGCGCCAACTTTCTTTTGCGAAGGGTCTGGAGAATAGCTTATTTTTTTCTCGAATTTTTCTACCCAGTCTATCCACTGAGTAACGTTGCTGCGTGGTTCTAAATTACTAAAAAATTTAATAATTTTGCCTAGATGCCAACCATGGGCAACGCCATCTAAAAGCTGATTAAATAAAAATTCATAATCACTTTCTGTCAAGGCAGAATTGATTAGTTGGGAATATTGCTGGCTTTCTTCTTGTTTTTTGGATGAAGAACTAGACTGCTTGTTGAACCATTTCAGCATGACTGCGTGACCTTAAAGCAAATACAATTACTATATTTTTAGAGGCAAGATTAATTCATTTTACCGATCTTGCTTGATTCTACAGGGAAAATCTGATACCGCCCAGTAATATTTTATTGTTTGTTGCTTAATCGACTTATATGGCTTACGAACCTTTACACCACAAATATAGACCCCAAACTTTTCATGATTTGGTCGGTCAAGCCGCGATTAGCAATACTTTGATTAATGCCATTAAACTGGAAAAAATTGCTCCAGCTTATCTATTTACTGGTCCTAGAGGCACTGGGAAAACCTCTAGTGCCAGAATCTTAGCAAAATCTTTAAATTGTTTAAGTTCTCCTAATCCCGTTGTTGATCCTTGTGGAAAATGTGATGTTTGTCAAACGATCGCTAGTGGCAATGCTCTAGATGTCATTGAAATTGATGCTGCCAGTAATACTGGTGTCGATAATATCCGCGAAATTATAGAGCGATCGCGTTTTGCGCCAGTGCAGTCTCGGTTTAAGGTTTATGCGATCGACGAATGTCATATGCTGAGCACTGCTGCTTTTAATGCTTTACTTAAAACTTTAGAAGAGCCGCCTCCACAGGTGGTTTTTATTCTGGCGACGACCGATCCTCAAAGAGTTTTACCGACTATTATTTCTCGTTGTCAAAGGTTTGATTATCGCCGAATTCCGATCGAGGCAATGATTAAGCATTTGCAATATATCGCCGAATTAGAAAATATTGATATCACCACCGAAGCTTTAACTCTAAATGCCCAAATTGCTAATGGTGGTTTACGAGATGCTGAGAGCCTCTTAGATCAGTTGAGCCTTCTTCCTAACCAAATTACAGTTACAGATATTTGGGATCTTGTTGGGGCTGTTCCTGAGCAGGACTTATTAACTCTTCTGATTGCCATCAGAAATCAAAATATTGAGGATATTCTTTCCCAATGTCGTAATTTGCTAGACCGAGGTAAAGAGCCATTGGTTTTATTGCAAAGCCTAGCTACCTTTTATCTCAATCTTTTAACTGTTAAGACAACACCTCAACGTCGAGATTTGGTCTCGATGACTGAAACCTGTTGGCAGCAATTAATTTCTGAATCTGAATATTGGTCGATCGCAAAAATCTTATGGGGACAACAACAGCTTAAAAGTGCGGAAACTCAAATTAAACATTCTACTCAACCACGTTTGTGGTTAGAAGTGACCTTATTAGGCTTATTGCAAAATGAGGTGGCTGCTGTTGCTTCTAGTCAGGGTAAAGTAATTCATAGTCTAGCTCAAGCGCCATCTAAACCAGTACAACCTAAATCAGCACAATCTCAAACTGGCAGCTTGTCTTCTTCTCAAGGTTTAAAACAAGCAAATTCGGCAGCCGCTAATTTAACAAGCCCTACACTTGTTAATCAAGTTAGTTCTCCAAAGACTGATGATCAAAGGTATGAATCTGTTGCTCAGACGGAAATGATTGCTAAGGAATCAGCACCTTCGGTAAGCTCAAATCAGCCTATTTCTCAGCCAGTTCAAGTATCTTTGGGTTCCCAAGTAATTTCTACTCCAGTAGGAGCTAATATTCCTCAAGAAAAAATTCTTGAATCCTCAGGTATTCAGGGTGAATCTGTTTCTGTTGATTCCGTAGATGCGATCGCTAGTCCGTCTCTTTTTGATCTCAACAATGATATTGTTCCGCCCTCAACTGAAACTCAAGTTGCTGATTTAAAACAATCGGTAACTAATTATGATTCTCCGAAGCTAGATCAAGACCTAGTGCAAGGAAGTTTGCAAACACCGCAAGTTGAACCCGAACCCAGCAATAATAATCATCAACTAGTTGAACCTGTACTACCAGGAACTGATCAGCCCAATATTGCTATTTCGGCAACACCAGCAATTCAGGAGCTACCAGTACAGCCTAATGTTTTCCCAGAAGCGAATCGAGTCGAACCAACAACAATGGCAAGTCGGCTTCAGCCTGTTGAAATTAAGCCAGATGAAATTCAGCCAGATACAGCAAGACCAGCGGATCCTTTACCCCCTATTGACGTCGAAGAAATTTGGAGAAAGGTTATTGATTGTATTCACCCACCAATGACTCAAGCTTTAATGCGTCAGCAATGTCATTTGATTGATTTAACTAATTCTTTGGCAACTATTGGCATTAGCTCGGCACCATTGCAGAAAATAAATCAGGGTAAAATTCCCAATATTGAAGCTGCATTTGCGAAAGTATGCGATCGCAAAATTAAAGTTGTCTTGGAAGTAGCCTCGGTAAAAAAAAATAGTTCCCAACCAGAAAATATAGGTAAAACTAAGCTTAATAATCAAGCTGCTGTGAATCTTCAGCCTTCTAGTAAGCCACCAATTTCTAGTCGTAATACAGAAGAGCAGACAAACACTGCAACGGCAGCAATGCAGGCTTCGTCAACGGTAAATCAAGCAACTTCTGCTCGGTTAACATCAACTGCCGTTGCTGCACCTGTTCCGCCTCCACAGGGAATTTTGCCTATCCAAACCGCAATTCCTGCCTTAGAAATCCCCTCATCAACTTCGAGCAAACATCTCACGCAAACTAGACCAGCAACAATTAACCCCACTACTCCTAATGCTTCTCCGACAGCTCCAAAATCGGTAGAGAAGTTAAGCGAAGTGGCAATTAATCAGGCCCCTCAAACTTCAGGGAGCTTTAGTAAGGCTGTGGAATTAGTTGCCAAAAAATTTGAGGGAGAAGTAATCGAGCTAGACAGTAGTTTTACTCTTCCCGAAAATACTGGAAATCAGCAAACTGAGGCTGCTGATTTGATTCAAGAGAGTTCAGTAAGCTCTAATCAGACCAGTTCTAGTCAAACCAATCCAAGCCAGATAAATACTAGTCAATCTCAAGTTGCTCAACCAGTAAGTCTAGAAACAAATGTAGTCCCTCCCTCCTCGGCACAACCAGTAGTGGCTCATGTTATTCCTACAAACACTCCTGATCTTAATCTTGAGGAGACAGTTATAGACAAAAACCAAGAGCAGCCAAGTGTTAACTCAGAATTATCTACGGAGACCATTCCTGAATTAGCAACTAACTCTCAACCTAAAATCATCATCAAAAGGGAGGCTGTTAGTAATTATGATTACGATGATGAAGATATTCCTTTTTGAAGAACTCTGGTAATTTCGCAATAGCAAACGTACCAAAAGTAGATGGTTAAATTAATTAGCCCAATTAACTTTGAACCGTCTTCTAACATAGCGTGGGCGGCTTTATTTGGTAATGGGGTAATATCGATCGCGCTAGAAAAACCAAATAAAACAAAGGCAGCAATCAGTGGTAAATAAGGAGTTCTCGCAATTACAGACCAAAACTTTCTCCCATAAGCCACGATGAGGCTGCCATAAATTAGATAAATAGTGATTTTGACATGGTTAAACGAGGAAAAAACTGCCGCCATAATCAGAGTTAGTCGAAAGCGGTCATCGATGTAAAGCAGGGTCATTAATAAGCCGCTAGCCAGAAAAAAAACTTTTTTGCGATGAGATTTTGGTAGTAGCGTAAAGGTAAATAGGCATACAGCGATCGCCACACACCAAATTATTTCAGAAACACCCGTGAGCCAACCTAGATAATAGTAGTGAGAAGAAAAAGGATCGCTAAATAAACTGATCAGACCTCTTCCTTTGCCTTGTATTTTCGCGTAAGAACCCAAAACAATTAAGGCAATAATGGCGAGCAAATTTAAGGTAATTAGCCAAGGAATTTTTCTTAAATGCTTTCTGCTAATCGGAATCAGAGATTTTAAATTTCTGATGCCAGTTATTTCTAATTTCATATAAATAAATAAATATTAAGCACTAATGCCTATCATAACCAATCAGTAACTTAATTTTGGAGAAGCTTACTTATCTGTATTTAGAATCAGATCAAGAGTTTAGTCTAGTTCTCTTCGTCCTTCTAAAGCTCTTGCTAGAGTAACTTCATCTGCATACTCTAAATCTCCACCCATCGGTAAACCAAAAGCAATCCTGGTCACTTTTGTAAAAGGCTTGAGTAAATTACCAAGATAGAGAGTAGTGGTTTCACCTTCGACGCTGGGATTAATAGCTAGAATTATTTCTTTTATTTGTTGCTGGGTCACTCTTCTGACAAGACTGGTAATATTAAGTTGTTCCGGGCCAATCCCATCCATCGGCGAGATCACACCACCCAAAACATGATACAAACCACGAAATTCTCTGGTTTTTTCTAGGGCAATCACATCGCGAGAATCGGCGACGACACAGACCGTCATGCGATCGCGGTTTTGATTGCGGCAAATTGAGCAAACTGGCTCAGCAGAAAGATGAAAACAAGTCTGACAGAGTCCTACCTTTTGTTTAGCTTCAACGAGAGCTGTGGCGAGGGCTTGAACTTCTTTCTCAGGACGCTTAAGTAGGTGTAGAGCCAGTCTCTGAGCGGTCTTTGGCCCTACTCCTGGCAATAGTTGGAGTTGTTCAACTAAACGAGCTAAAGGAGGAGTATAAATAGTAAATTCGCAACCAAATTAGAACGATTTTAGTCTAGCAAACAATCTGTTTACGGCAGAAACAATTTAATCATCTGAACAATACTCATGATTTTAATTAATTTTTCTGTTTAGCCAATTTTAAAATTTTGTTAATTCTTAAAGACAATTAATTATGTATGACCATATTCCTAGTCAAAAACTTAAACTTTTAAAATCTTTAATTGGTAGAAAAATTGTATTCGTATCAAGATATATACTTAAATCTGATTTTTATTTAGATGATTTTCAACAAAATGCGGATGGATCTGTTGAAATTAAATTAGATACTGGCACGGTTATACATTTCAGAGCTTTTACGACAGGAGCTAGTGTCGCTGTATTTGAAGGGAAAGCGCCATTATATGGAGATAGTTATGTCTATATGAATGTTTCTCATAATTCATTTTGGTCGAGTAGGATTGGACAAAAAATTGCAAGCATCAATATTCTTCAAGTGGAATCTTTTGACAAATATTATCCTGCTGAGTGTGTGTTAGAAATTATTTTTGAAAACAAGACTACGGCTTGTATGGAATACATAGACAACGAAGACTTTTTTGATGCTCTCAGAGTAACAAGTGAATTTGATGAGTCCAATCTTATTCGACATCAGGTTTTGTCATTTCGATAATCTAGTTTATAGAGCTATTCAATCAAAATGGAATTGGAGTTTACAAAAGAAGGATTGGAGTATTGGGATATAGTCTGGTTTGGTATTGATCAGACTGGATCAATAGGCTATTTTACCACTGGTATTTACGGAGGACTACCCGAAAGTATTATTGAATCCCAAGAAAATTGGGAGTGTATAGGTGATTTTTTATAGACGAGTTTAAAGAAAATACATTGGGGGAATTTGACCCTAATTGCTTCGATAACATTACTTTAGTGTCTGATAATTCTATAAAAGCTAAGCGTTTAGCATTTACTGAATATATAGAGATGTCCAGCAAAGGATTATATAGTTACGATGCTTATAACACTGAATCTGAGTATGGTAAATACTTTAGAGTGAGCTACCCAGCCAAACCTCTCAAGCTAGAAAAATTACCTGTCCAAATTCAAAATATCTTATTAAAAACTCAACTTGAAAATGTCGACTTTCAACAAGGCAAAGATATCAAATTGCCATCTAAAATATAATTCTTAAAAGTCATCTAGAAGAATCATCTTATGAATTATTTTGAGCTAAGGATACAAGCAGATTTTAAGATTATTTAAGTTAAATAACTATATCGATTTGACGAGGGTAGTGACAAAATTTTAGCAAGGGCACTTAAAAACAATCTAAATCGGACAATAGCAATTACTCATCTGAATCGGGAAAAACTCCAGGTTTAACTACAACAGACTTCTTTTTGCCATTTCTAATCACTTCAATTGGCAAAGACTGACCAATTTCACTCTTATCAACCTGTTCTTGCACTTGAGCAGAAGTCCTAATTGTTTTTTTACGAACTTGGACAATGGTGTCTCCTTCTTTTAAACCAGCTTTGTCAGCAGGAGAATTAGGGACAACCTTAACAATCAAAACACCTTCGTCTTCCGTAATTACTAGATCTAAACTTTTTTGGCGATTAATATCTGCTTTGGTTTGTGGGGATAAATTGACCATATGCACCCCTAAATAAGGATGATCTGCTTTTCCCTTCGTAAATAATTGACTAGCAATTTTTTGGGCTGTTTCAATTGGGATCGCAAACCCTAAACCTTGAGCATCAGCCCTAATTGCTGTGTTCATCCCGATTACTTCACCTTGACCATTAAGCAAAGGCCCGCCAGAGTTGCCAGGATTAATCGCGGCATCAGTTTGAATAAAGCGAACTCTTTTATCGGGGACTCCTACTTGGGAACTAGAGCGATCGATCGCACTAATAATTCCAACCGTGACGGTGTTGTCTAATCCCAAAGGATTACCAATAGCGATCGCCCATTCTCCAGGAGTTAGTGCTTCGGCTCTGCCGATAGTCACAAATGGTAAATTATTAGCTTCAATTTTTAAGACAGCTACATCGGTTACTGGGTCAACACCTACAACTTTACCTTCGTAGATCTGACCATCTTTCAGCGTCACAGTAACCTTATCCGAACCCTCGACTACATGAGCATTCGTAATTACACGCCCATCTTGACTCAAAATAAATCCAGAGCCAGTACCTCGTTCGACTCCCCGAGGAGCGGGTTGCACACTTTCTGAGTTACCTTCTCCAAAAAATTTACGTAAAAACGGTTGGGTAAACTTATTAGGAAGAGATGAGGTTAGTTCTCGTGAGGCATCAATTCTAACTACCGCAGGACCAACTTTCTGGACAGCTTGAGCAATAAAATTTATTTTTTGGTTATTATTATTATTCTCTAAAGGTGGTACTGCTACCTTTGAGATTGCTTCTGAATAAACTTGAGGTTTTTCAATAATAGTTACTGGTTTTTCTTGGGATTTACTAACCCAAAATCCGGCGCCACCACCGACAACCAATAAACTTCCGTAAATTACAAGTTTATTGAAAGATCGTTTCATATTCTTTGCCTGTTTTAAGCTAACCCCATAAATAAATTATTGCAGACAAAGCACTCTAAAAACTAAACAAATTATAATGAGTTACTTATTGATTATTTTTTGTTTTCAACTTTGTGTTCAATTCGACATACTGATTGCTGATTATTTTTCTTACAAAGTTGATACAATTTCGCTGAAAAATCAGCATCAGATTGATCTCTTCGGGAGATCAAAGCATTGTTACTAATAATAAATTTAGGCAAAATACTTGTGTTGACTTTTTGTAAAGTTTGCAAATCATAGGTCACATATAATGTGTTTTGAGAGTCTGGTTTAACAGAAATTAAGGTTACTGTTTGCTGCGGCTCAAGATTGCTACCAATTAATTTTCTTGCTCCTTGTCCGATCGCTCCAGCAAATAGCAGTTCTAATTTGCCTTTTTTGCCAGGATAATAGGCATGGTGATGACCGCTGATATAAGTATGAACTTGATATTTTTCGAGCAGCGCCCGTAATCGTTCTGCTCCTGCTAAATATTCTCCTGGTTTATTTTTTTGTTCGGCAACTGGGTACAAAGGTAAATGACCGATTGCCATTCTGAGATCGGCTGTTTGAGCCGCACTACTCGCTAAACTTTTTTCTACCCAGGTTAATTGCTGTGGGTCAATGATGTGAGTTGATGCATCCCAAACCAAATAGAAAATATTATTTTGCTCAAAACTATAGTAGAAAGGAAAATTAGCTCGATCTACAAATTTAATTCCTGAATCGTGGCTTGGATCTTGCCAGTAGGCAGCGGCAAGATCTCGTTCTTTTTCAAAGACAAACTGATTTTGCTTAATTGCCCCTGAACCATCGTGATTGCCAATAGTGAAAGCGTAGGGAATTTGGTGATCGCGCAGTGGTTTGGCAATATGACTATCAAATGCTTGCCACATTGCTTCGATCTGAGATTTAGTTAAAGACTTTTTTTGTCCTGCGATCGCATCTCCACCACCCAAAACTAAATCGGGTTGCCAGCGGTTAACTATTAAGGCGATCGCCTTATCTACTTCGGGTTCATAATCAGTCGAACCATACTGACTATTGAGATCGCTAATCACTGCGACCTTAATAGATTGCGACTCATAATTTGTTGCTTCAGGCAGTTTGCTCTCAACTTGGGAGAGAACTGCAAGAGTCTTATCAGTATTGCCAAATTTATGATTCGGAGAAATACTTTGCTTTTGTAAACTAAACTGTTCAGCAATATTCGTTGGCGGCTGACCACTACCTGCCAAAATCACAAAGCTTAGAGCTAAACTAACTAGTAAAGATTTAAACTGCCAAGGTCTAAGCCGCCAGAACTTTTTCATTAAAATGGAAAACAGGTTCTAAATGATGTATTTTTCTTTAATTTAGTTGATAATTTAGCTAGTTGTAATTTTCTAGGTTCTTCTTATAAATTTGTAATCAACAATATTTTGAGTTTGTCTTACTCTCTATATTAGATATACTTTTTAATCTAATTACTGTTTATGCCCAAGCCGCAGCTACTTTGTCGTAAACTGATTCCTCAAATATTGATATTTGTTTGCTTATTACCGATTCTGTGGGGTTGTCAAATCTCTCGTTCGGACGATTCTCCTCGCGCTGATGCTCGGGAAAATTGCGAGGAAGATTCTAGCTTTGTTTGGATACCTGCTGGGGAAGCTATTTCCGGAAGCGATCGCCAAGAAAGGGATTTTGCCTATCGCATTTCGGCAGAAGCTATTACCCGACAAAAACCCAGAGTGAGCGAAATAGAGAAGCAACTACGACAAGTGGGCTGGTTTAACAAGGAACAGTTTAAACAAACAAAATTGATCACTGGTTATTGTCTGAGTCGTAATTTAGTAACGAATCAAGAATACCGCGAATTTATCTTAGCTACCAATCATCCCGCCCCATTCATTAGCGAAGCTGACTATCAAGAGCAAGGTTTTTTAGTTCATCGCTATAGTGCCGTAAAATCTTTTCTCTGGAACAATAAGTTATATCCTCAAGGTCGGGAAAAACATCCCGTTGTTTTAATCTCTTACCCCGATGCTCTAGCCTACGCCAAGTGGAAAGAAAAACAAACAGGGGCAAAATACCGTTTACCAACTTCCTCAGAATGGGAAAAAGCCGCGAGGGGATCGGATGGACGTTATTTTCCTTGGGGAAATGATTGGCGCGAAGATGCTACTAATAGTGGCTCTAGTGAGTTGCATTATACTAATGAGGTTGGGAAGTTTCCTCTTAGCCGCAGTATTTTTGGTATAGAAGATATAGCAGGCAATGTTTTTGAATACACATCTACTCTGGTGAATAAGGATCAGTTAGCCGTTATGAAAGGTTGCTCTTGGGACGATTTACCCGGGTTTTGCCGTGCTGCTTATCAACATACTCGACCGGTTGGTTCTCGACATATTCTCTTTGGCTTTCGTTTAGTTAAAGAGTGAGTACTCAAGGTGATTTAAGCAAGAGCAAGATCTAAGTGATCAGCCTACGACCCACTACTGCGATCGCAATTCCGCCCAAAATTAACAGACTAGCAATCCCCAAACGCAAGGAAAAAACTTCCTCTAAAAAGATAATTCCTCCTAGAGCAGCCAAAATAGGCACAACAAGCTGAACAATTGCTGCTTGAGTTGCGCTCAATCCTTTTAAAGCTTGGTACCACAAGGCATAGCCCAACCCAGAAGTTATCGCTCCTGAGGCGATCGCCAATAAAATTCCTCTCGTGGATAAATTAAGTTGAGGGAGAGCAACTAAACTAACTCCAATTGCAAAAGGTACAGAGCGTAGAAAGTTAGCTGTTGTATTCTCAATCGGGTTTTTGCTACTCTTGCCCAGCAAAGAATAAATTCCCCAAGCAATTCCTGCGATCGCCATTAATCCAGAACCCAGTAGTGGTGGAGCAGCTAAACCAGGCAAAACCAAATAAACCAATCCTGTCAAAGCCGCTAACAAACCTATCCACTCACTTGGATGAGGTTTTTCTCCCTGTCTTAGACCCAGCAAAATCATCGTTACCTGCACAGCCCCAAACAGCAACAACGCGCCCGTTCCCGTATCTAACTGAAGATAGGCAAACGAAAAAGTTAAAGCATAAACAAACAACATCAGGGCAGCTAACCACTCTCCTTTAACTTTAAGGGTCAGCTTTTTGTGAGTATAAGAAGTCAGTAACAAGAGCATAACCGCCCCCGAACCAAGACGAATCAGGACGAAACTAGCTGCATCTAAAGCGCCAGTACCCAATGCCATCCTGGTTAGTAAGGAATTAGCAGCAAAAGCAATTAAGGTAATGCTTGTTAGCCAAAAAGTTTTAAGCATAGATCTGAAAAATAATTTGCTCCATTGTGGAGTAATTTAACCAATTTTCTCGTTAGGCTTTTAGCATAGGAAAATAAGACAGCAAGCTAATAAAATTTCTCAAAAACAACAATTTTAATGAGATTTGATCTTATTTCCCTACTAACCATTGTTGCTTCGTTTATTGTTTTGATTGAGCTTAAGGGTAACTGGTCTCAATTCTGGGATGACAAAGTAACCTTAGAAGACAAGCTATTGGCATCCAAATTAGCCTTCTTTGTCTTGGTTCCTCTTGGGGTATTACTCCATGAAATAGGTCATAGTTTAGCGACTTGGCAAGTAGGTGGCACAGTTAAAACTTTTCGCTGGTTTGGTTTTTCTGGCTACATTATTCCTGTGGGAAACTTTAGCTTAGCTGAGCATTGGTGGATTTCATTCGCAGGCAATTTAGTATCAATATTGTTAGGTTTGGTTGCTATTCCCCTAGTATTTTGGGTACGGAAGAGAATTGTCGCAGAAACGCTTTTTGCTTTTGCTTTTGTCCAGTTACTTTACGCTCTGATCGGTTATCCTCTCTACTCTCTAGTAACTCAATCAGGAGACTGGGTTACTATTTACGATTCTCTGTTTAAACCTTTTATTTATCTACTTTTTGTTGTTCACATAATTCTGATCTACCAACTTTGGCAACTATCCCATAGCAAAAAAACACTTTATTGGCGTTTATCTCGCCAGCCTCAAATTTTTTCAACTTTTGAGAAACTACAAGGAGAACAGATAATCCGACCCCAGGATTTGCAACCACAATTGGATTTAGCCTATTTTTTGGTTAGTAACCAAGAAGATTACGCTGCCAAACAAATAATTAGAAAAATTGAGCGTTCAGATCCCCAAAATCTTCAGCTTAGGGTTTTGAAATTAGTGGTGATTTTTTACGCTGCAAAATATCGGCAAGTAATTAAGCAAGGCAAAAAATTATTAAATGAGGATTTGCCTTTAGAGGATAACTTGCGTCTTTACCGATTACTATGCTTTTCCTATCTCAGCACTCGTGATTATTCGCAGGCTTTGGTCTATGCTGATCAAGGATTAGAGCTTGCTCCTCAAGATTGGAAACTAAGACACAGTAGAGCTGATATCTACATACAGTTAGCGAACTATTCCGCAGCTACAACAGATTTGGATATTGCCTTAACCAATTGCTCTGATCAAGAAATGCAAGCATTTATGAAACGTAAACAAAAGCATTGTCGACAAAAATTAAGCGAAAGATCCGATTGAAATTGTGAGTTAGTCTTTTTGTGCTAACTTTTTCTTTGCTTGTTGCCACAACTCTTCCAATTCATTGATCTCGTATTCTTCTAGAGGACGAGGTGCAAATTTCTCCATCATGGTTAGGCGCTTAATAAATCTGGCATTCGTTCCATGTAAAGCTTCACTAGGGTCAAGATCGTACCAGCGGGCAAGATTGACAATCGTAAACAACAAATCACCTAGTTCCGCTTGTTGATGGTCTTTATCTTCGGTCGCTAGAGCTTCCTGAAATTCCCCTAATTCTTCTGAAAACTTATCCCAAACTCCTTCAGCATTTTCCCACTCAAAACCAGCTTTAGCTGCTTTGGTTGAAATCTTCATTGCTGCTCTTAAAGCAGGTAAACGGGTGGCATAGCGTTGGAGTTTACTACTAAGTAATTGAGCTTCTGTTGCCGATTGTTGTTTCTCGGCAGCTTTAATTTCTTCCCATTTCTGTTTGACTGCTTCGGGATCGGTTATTTTCTCTTCTCCAAAAACATGGGGATGGCGACGAATTAGCTTGGCGGTGATGCCTTCGGCTATCTCTTGTAGTGTAAAATCATCGGCATCGCTAGCTACTTGTGCCTGTAAAACCACCTGTAATAACAAATCACCTAATTCTTCAGCGATCGCCTTTTGATCACCACTTCTAATTGCCGAGGTAACTTCATAAGCTTCTTCAATCACATAAGGAATTAGAGTTTGTTGAGTTTGTGCTAAATCCCAAGGACATCCACCCTCAGGCGATCGCAACTTTGCTACTACTTCGATTAAACGCTGCAAAGATTTTAAAATAGAATCCGTCGAGGTATTAGTGAGGCTCATATAATCTAATTTTTGGCTATCTTGGTCAAAAAACAGCAGCGATAATCAAGATGAATTCGGAACTAAATGCTAGAGGTAATTTTGAATTTTCTGATGAGCTGTTATAACTACCTTAGAATAATTTCTGTTCATCTTTCTGGCATCAACAGCATCTATGCTCTATTTCCCTAATTCCAGGTTATCTTCAGTGATCTTGCCGAGTTTACTTTTCTCTTTTGTTACTAGTTTTACTCATCCTGCGATCGCCCAAGTTAGAGCTACGCCAGCCGAAGATCTACAATCAGAAGATTTTCAACTTCAAAATCAAGAATCCTCGGAGACCCAACCACACTTAGATATTCCTCCAGCGATTATTGAAGAAAGTCCAACTCTCCAAAAATGGCTACCAGCAACTCCCAATATTTTAGAAGAAATTAAACACGAGCCCAGTTTTCGGAGTAGGTTCACCCTCGGATTTTCTTTGCTGCAAACAGGTGAGAATCGTGATCAAGAGTTAGGCGGAATTAAAATTGCTGTAGAGGATATCTTTATTAAGCGTACGGGCTTGACCTTAAGCAGTGATTATCAGACGTCATTTAATGGTGACTTTATTAATACAGGTGCCGAATTACATTATTTTCTGTTTCCTTTAGGCGGATTTGTGAATTTAGCTCCACTAGTTGGCTATCGTTATTTTCAGCAAGATGACTTTAATAGTGGCGGTATTAATTTAGGTCTAAGACTAGCGATCGCTTTATCAAGAAATGGAGCGGCAGATATTAACATTAGCCACAGTTTTATTAATCCTCAAGATGATCAAGAAGTAGGCTTATTCTCACTCTCCGTTGGCTATGCAATAACTTCTACAGTTAGATTAGCAACCGAGTGGAAAAGAGCCAATTATCAGGAGGGAAAAGATAATCTTTTTAGTCTGGGGATCCAAAAATTATTCTGAATAATAGTTGAAATTCCCTATTTTTACTGATGCCAAATAGACATTAAATTTGATTCACTTTTAATAGGGTCAAAGTAATTATTGATATTTTTCAAGCCAAATAAAAATAATTAATTCTCAAAATCTCAAAAGTATTTTGTTTCTAAATTATTTTTGACTCATTTTTATAACCATATTAATAAGCTTAAATATTAGATATTGCAACCGATTAAATGAATTCACATACGTTGTGTCTGGCTAAACATAATGTAAATTTAAAGACTATTTTTTAATCAAACTAGACAACATGTCAGAGCAAAAACCCAAGTTAACTTTATCCCAGTTTAGTGAACACAATCACAGTGAAGGAAGGCATATTCTTATTATTGAAGCTTCTATTTCAAGAAGAGCTTTAGTTCTTAGTAATACGGTCTTCTCGATTGGTCGTCATCCTCAGAATTCTTTAGTAATTAATTCAAAGATGATCTCTCGACATCATGCAACTATTGCGTGGTTAAAATATACCGATCAATCTGGAAAAGATGACTATTGTTACTGGCTTATTGATGGTAAGGGCAAAAGACAGCGTAGTCGTAATGGGGTGAAAGTAAATGGGGAACAAAAGTCATTACATCGATTACAGTCAGGAGATGTAATTAATCTAGGTAATGAAACAAAAATCACTTATAGCTATATTCAAAATACAACAGAAACTCAAACCTTTCTAAAATATTGCAGCACCGAAAAGACGCAATATAAATCACAAACTGAAGATAGTTTTTCGAAAACAACGGTCATTAAACCCAAGGACTTGCAAGAAATACTGAGTCAGCAGAATAGTACTTAATTTGAATTACTAACTGTTTGTTGATTGTCGATTTAATTTTTACTTATTAAGTCACAAAATTTAGTTAGACAATTGCTTAAAATAAACTGCAAATTAGATGATTCAGCTTGAGGATCTAGGCTTGATAGTATTGCCAACTGGCATATGCTAGCGTTACCACTCCTGTAAAAATAGCAGATTCATCTACTTCAAAATTGGGATGATGAAGTGGATAATTTTTGCCGTTTATTTTGCCGACTCCTAAGCGAAACATGCAACCTGGAATATCATCTAAATAGACAGAAAAATCTTCTGCGCCTAAAGAAGGATCCGCAATAATTTCAATTAAACCATCTCCCCACGCTTCACGAGATGAAGACTCTAGAATTTTGGTCAATTCATAATCATTTTGCACAGAAGGTACTCCCCTCTGATAATTGACCTGACATTTTGCGCCATAAGTTTGGCAAATTCCTTCAACTATATTGGCAATCCAAGCAGGAAGTTGGGCATGACTTTCTAAATGTAGAGAACGAACAGTCCCGGTCATGCGTACTTGATCAGCAATTACATTGGCAGCTCTACCTCCTTCAATTTTACCGATGCTCAAAACAATTGGATGTAAAGGATTTTGAGTTCTACTAATTGCTTGTTGTAATCCTGTAATCACCTGTGCAGCAATCCAAATGGCATCGATCGCTTGATGAGGACGTGCACCATGACCAGATTCACCCTGAATAATGATTTCTAAATCATCTGCTGAAGCTGTTAAGGCACCATAGCGAATCCCAACTGTTTTGGCAGAGATCGAAGGAAAAACATGTACTCCATAGATAGCATTGACATTATTGATCGCTCCATCTGCTACCATCCATTTTGCTCCTTGAGCGATTTCTTCGGCAGGTTGGAATAAAAACCGCATTGTTCCTGGGAGCGTATCTGTTAATTGGGACAAAATCATGGCTGTGCCCAAACCCAGGGTTGTATGGACATCATGTCCGCAAGCATGCATAACTCCAGGGTTTTGCGAAGCAAATTTGATTTGAGCATTTTCTTGAATCGGCAAAGCATCCATATCAGTACGAATTGCCAAAATACGTTGATCTTGGTTCGTTCCCACTAATTCACCAATAACACCAGTTTTGCCTACTGCTTCTAGGACATTTAAGCCGCAAGAAGATAAAACTCCTGCAACATAGGCTGAAGTTTGATGTTCTTGTCCACTTAACTCTGGATGTGCATGAAGATGTCTACGGATTTCGATTAATCGCGGAGTCAATTTTTCTGCTAATTTTTTTATTTCATTGAGCATATTTTTGGCGTTTGCAAATATTGAATAAGATTAATCCAAAATAATTATCAAGTTCAAGCTAGCAAGCACATAAAACGAAAAGGTAAGATAGTTCTCGCTACAATTGAATTGCGAAATTAATTTACAAAAAGCCTATTATACAAATATGTGACCATTGATCGATGACTATTTAGAGTCATTAACTTTACCAAAACGGCGGTCTCTTTTTTGATAATTTGATAATGCTTGATGAAACTCATCTCGGTTAAAATCTGGCCACAAAGTTTCTGTTACATAAATCTCAGCATAAGCCATTTGCCATAGTAAAAAGTTACTAATTCTCATCTCTCCACTAGTTCGAATTAGTAAATCTGGATTTTGTAAACCTTGGGTGTATAAATGTTGCTCGAATAAATCCTCATTGATATCTGTAATACTGATGTCATTGAGCTGAACTTTATGAGCGATCGCTTTACAAGCCTGGACTATTTCTTCCCGACCTCCATAATTGGTAGCAACTGTAAATTGAATTCCTGAATTATTTTCAGTATCTTCCATTGCTTTAGCAATTTCAGATTGGAGCGAATTAGGTAATTTCCCAAGATTACCCACGAAGCGAATTCGCACATTCTCACTCATCATTTCTTGTAATTCTCTGCGCAGAACTCTCTCGAATAAAGTCATCAGAAAGGCTACTTCTTCGGATGGGCGACCCCAATTTTCAGTAGAAAAAGCGTAGGCAGTTAAAGCAGAAACCCCCCAGTCTCGACAACAATAAAGCAAGTTCTTAAGGGTATCAACACCTTTTTGATGACCCATAATTCTTGGTCGTCCTTTACTGTTAGCCCAACGACCATTACCATCCATAATCACTGCGACATGCTTTGGTAAACGATTACAATCGAGATCTGGAGGTAATTTTTGCAAGGGAAGTGGCTCAACGGTCATGGGTAACAATATTAATTAGGCTATGAGTCAGGTTTTATTTTTTGTCTTGCGGAGTAGAATTTACAGGTAATCTTAAAAGACGTTGCAAAATGAGTTTTCCTTGAAAACCAATTTTACGACTTAATCTTACTGCATCACCTTCTACCGTAGGTGCAAATTTTTCTTGTAGCAATTCTTTCAGTTTACTACTGGTTAAGGGTCTATTTAATATTCCTTTTTCTGCCAAAGAAATTGATCCAGTCTCTTCTGAAACGACAATACAAATACATTTATCAATTCTTTCAGTAATTCCCATAGCCGCACGGTGACGTGTACCTAGTTGACGAGAAGCTGTTCTTTCTGAAAGAGGCAGAATTGCCGCAGCCGCCATAATCCTCGTTCCATTAATTACAACTGCACCATCATGTAAAAGAGTAGAGGTTTGGAAAATAGTTTGTAATAACTCTTTAGAAACTTCAGCATTGAGAATTACACCTGGTGATACAAAGTCTTCATTTTCTAGGGAAGTGCTCATTTCTAAAAGCATCAATGCCCCAGTTCTGTTTTGAGATAATTCTTTAACGGCATCGACGATTCTCTCAACAGAACTATCCGACTGATTGCTAGGTCTCCCTGTTGACTTGAAAATTTGTAATACTTCGCCTCTTCCCAGTTGCTCCAAAAAACGACGAAATTGGGACTGAAAAATTACTGCCATTGCCACGGCAGCGCCAAGAACCAATTTTTCTAGTAAAAATCCTAGTAAAACTAATTCTAATTTTTTACTTACAACAGTGGCTAGCATCAAGACGATAAAGCCTCTGACTGTCCACAAGCTACGTCTTTCTCCTTCTCCAATGATTAAGAGTAAGGCGTAACTTAATGCCAGTACTAAGATCAGATCTATGCTGTTAGGAAGCCAAGATGGAATCCTACTAAGGTCAGGAAAAAAACCCGACGACGTCATTATTTTTGGGGGGTCAGGAACAGGTTATTAAAATTGAGCGATCGCGAGATTAGGTTCGCTAATTGTGCGATTTGTGCAGACAAACAAGCTAAGCTAACAAAATTTAATCTAGATACTAACCTAGTTTACTGAGTTTACCAACCTTTCTGGAATTCGATCTCGCTCCAACAAATTCTGATAAGTTTCTCTTTCAATAAACAGGTTAGCTTCTCCTTGATTAACCAGTACTGCTGCTGGTCTACCAATGCGATTGTAGTTGGAAGCCATACTATAATTATATGCACCTGTCGCAGCAACAACAAGGATATCATTGGGTTCTGTTTTCGGCAAAGTTGCATCTTTAATTACAACATCGCCAGATTCGCAATGTTTACCAGCCACGGTAATTTTTTCTGTGCAGGGTTCAGACATCTTATTTGCTACTACACAGGAATACAAAGATTCATAAGTAATCGGTCGAGGATTATCTGACATCCCGCCATTGACAGAAATGTAGTTACGAATGCCAGGAACAATCTTGCTACCTCCTACTTGGTAAGCAGTAACACAGGCAGAGCCTATTAAGGAACGACCTGGTTCTGCAATCAACTGGGGTAACTCCAGACCATGTTTTTTACAGGCTGTCTCAACTGATGTTGCTACTGTCCGAACCCATTCTTCGATACTAGGGGGATCATCAGATTCAATATACCTAATCCCCAGTCCTCCGCCTACATTAATGGTTTTAATTGGCAATCCATATTCTTTTGCCGTTAACAACCACTTAGCTAAAACTTCGGGTAAATCGAGGTGAGGTTGTAATTCAAAAATTTGTGAGCCGATATGAGCATGGAGTCCGATGCAGCTAAGACCTTTTTGCTGACTAACAAACTTAAATACTTCTTCAATTTGGGTAGGATCAAAACCAAATTTACTATCGATATGACCAGTCTGAATGTATTCGTGAGTATGGCATTCAATTCCTGGAGTCAGTCGTAATAATATTTCTACTGGTTTATTGTTGCTGTTCTGGGTGATTTTTGTGAGATTTTCTAGCTCTAACCAGTTGTCAACAATAATTTTGCAGCCACTTTCAACCGCGTATTCTAACTCTTCGACAGATTTGTTATTGCCATGAAAATAAATTTTTTCTGGGGTAACTCCAGCCTTGAGAGTCGTAAATAACTCTCCACCAGAAACAACATCAAAACCTAGTCCTTCACTGTTGATAATCGTGCAAATAGTGGTACAGCTCCAGGCTTTGGAAGCGAAAATTACTAGAGATTCTCCAGAATAATACTTTTCAAAACTTTCTTTGTAAGCACGACAGGCTGTTCTGAGGGTCGACTCATCTAGAACGTAGAGAGGAGAACCAAACTGTTCGATTAAGACCTCGATATCGCAGCCACCAACCTCTAAATGATCTTGTTGATTGACAGTTGCGGTTAAAGGAAATATTTCTTGGTTGGGAGACGTATTTTTCTTTTCCTGATTGAGGTTAGGCAAATAACGAAGTCCTGAATCCTCTAAGCTGCGGTCTTTCGAAAGCATGATGAGTAAAACTAAATTTCAAGTGGGCTAATAAAAACTGTCGATATTGGTATACAAAGACGAGCAGATTAATTAATAGTCTACATAAAAATTATGCATTTACTTCATCGAATCAGTGACGATAGTGTTGCAGAGTTTCTGAATGCTTGTTTGA
>CALKUU010000154.1 GCA_937996665.1 uncultured Xenococcaceae cyanobacterium
ACAGGAGCTTGCTCACCAGCAGCCAAATCTAGAGGGAAGTTATGTGCATTTCTTTCATGCATTACTTCGAAACCTAGGTTAGCGCGGTTCAAGATGTCCGCCCAGGTGTTAACCACACGACCTTGTGAGTCGATGATTGACTGGTTGAAGTTGAAACCGTTTAGGTTGAATGCCATTGTGGATACACCCATAGCAGTAAACCAGATTCCGATTACGGGCCATGCACCTAAGAAGAAGTGCAATGCTCGTGAGTTGTTGAAGGAAGCATATTGGAAGATCAAGCGACCGAAGTAGCCGTGCGCTGCAACGATGTTGTAAGTTTCTTCTTCTTGTCCGAATTTGTAACCGTAGTTCAATGATTCAGTTTCAGTAGTTTCACGTACTAAGGAAGAAGTTACTAGTGAACCGTGCATAGCGGAGAATAATGACCCACCGAATACACCTGCTACACCCAACATGTGGAAGGGGTGCATCAAGATGTTGTGCTCAGCTTGGAATACCAACATGAAGTTGAATGTTCCTGAGATTCCTAAAGGCATACCATCGGAGAAGGAACCTTGTCCTAGAGGGTAGATTAAGAATACAGCGGAAGCAGCGGATACTGGTGCAGAGTATGCAACACAGATCCAAGGGCGCATTCCTAGACGGAATGATAGTTCCCACTGACGTCCCATGTAAGCAAAGATACCTACTAGGAAGTGGAAGATTACCAATTGGTAAGGTCCACCGTTGTACAACCACTCATCTAGAGAAGCTGCTTCCCAGATTGGGTAGAAGTGCAAACCAATAGCGTTTGAGGAAGGAACAACTGCACCGGAGATGATGTTGTTTCCGTAAAGCAATGAACCTGCAACAGGCTCACGGATTCCGTCGATGTCAACGGGAGGAGCTGCTACGAAGGCGATGATGAAACAAGTTGTTGCTGCGAGAAGGCAGGGGATCATCAATACACCAAACCAACCTACGTATAGACGGTTGTTTGTGCTTGTTATCCACTGACAGAACTTCTCCCAGGAATTAGCGCTTTCGCGCTGCTGTAGGGTAGTAGTCATGTTATTTATGATTGCGGGTTATTGAATTTTTATGTATACGTTCATCTTAGATTACTTTATTAAATAATGTAACAAAGTAAACCTGATTCCTCCTATTGGTTTTCCTTATGTGACTTTTATCAAAGTCTCAAATACTTAATGACAAGTTAGAAATCACAATTACCAGGAAAAGTCTTTCAAATTACATTTAATAGAATTTTCTACCACAAGGGTTATTTTCACTACCAAATATAAATTTCCTCGGTTAGTATATTTAGTGGATTTTTTGCAATTAATCTCGATATGGCAAAGACAAGAGAATTGTGGGTGGACTGTGCTAAAGCGTGGGGGATGTTTTTAATCTTCCACGGTCATGTCGTCGAATATGCAGTTGGAGATCGCCAAACAGGTCTATTGTATGAGCAGTTTCGCTTCATATATGCTTTTCACGTGCCATTATTCTTCTTTTTAGCTGGATATGTTTTGAAAAAGCCATCGACAACTTTTGTTGTCACGTTAGAAAAAAAAATTTCAACACTAATAATACCTGGAATTGTTTTTCTCCTATTTACTATTCCTTTCCACCTGATAGAAGATTTTTATACAGGAAACTTTTCTATTCCAAAGTATCTAAATTTTGTAACTGGTATTTTAAAAGGTGTTCCACAAACTAGTTGGTTAACCTGGTTTTTATTCTGTTTATTCACAGCTCAATTATTGTTCTGGCTAGTCTACCCTCTTTTCGCCAAGAACAAATTAGTCTGCCTATTTCTACTCTATGTAGTTGGATGGTCAGCAATTACTTATTTACCAAGTACACCAGTCCCTAATGTCTGGTTTCTGCATAATGCAGCTCTGGCTTGTTTTTTCCTTTATCTAGGACATTATGCCAAGTTAAAACAGTTAAATCCAAACAGATTTACTACTAGCCAAAAATGGCTATTTGTTATTTTGACTGCGATTTTAACTTATCTGAGCTTGTATTTGAATTCTGGGTTATCTAGTTATGATAAGTTTGCTGTGATTATGGCAGTGTCACAAGTTGGTAATCCTTTCGGTTTTTTACTAAGTGCTATTCTTGGCATTATTTTTGTATCTCTTCTATCAGATTTGACATCGAAGTTAGATTGGCTTGGAGAAATTGGTAAAGTTACTTTATTCCTAATATTTATTGGCGGACTATTCTTTCATTTTGGGAATCAGATACTTATTGATAATTTTCCTGTTTATCTGAGAGAGAGTTTGGTTATAAGTACTTTGGCAGTTAGCATTATCACTTTTTGGATTTCGATTATTGTGTCTTATTGGATGAAAAAAGTAGTAACGTTTCCTACTTTTAAGTTTCCTTTTTCAAAGATTGATTTGACCAAGGATAATTTTGGTGAGGGTAGCTAGTAAAAAGAAAATGGCAATCTAGTTAATAAGGAAAACACACCAAAACAAATTAACAAAGTTCCGCTGACAGGGTTGATCCAACCAGACCAGCGACGTAATTCTAGGATTTTTTTGATCGAAGCTGTGAAAGTTCCTGCCAAAATCAAGGGTGCAACATAGCCGATCGCATAAGCAAGTAATAAACTCCCACCTAAAACTAAGTCTTGAGTAGAGCCAACCCAAGCTAATAAGGTTGCCAGAACTGGGGTACTGCAAGGGGAAGCCACCAAACCAAAAGTTAGACCTAAAAGATAGGAACGTAAGCCACGGGGTAAATCTTCGCCGATCCAATCGGTTCCACCGAAGTTGGGTAGTTGCAGAGGTAGAATCTCTAGGAGGTTTAATCCCATCGCGATCGCTACTAAACTAACCACAATCGGTAAACCGACCCCAATCTGACCATAAACTTTACCAATCGTTGTCGCGACTACCCCCAAAATTGCCAGAGTCGTTGCCAAGCCCAGCGCGAACCAACTCGATTGAATTGCTCCTTGCCACTTGCTTTGTGACTCATAACCGCCGATGTAACCAATAGTAATGGGCAACATGGAAAGCATACAGGGAGTGAGGCTAGTTAATAATCCAGCTAGGAAAATTACACCTACACTGACTATGTTGAGATGAGTTAGTTGATTGGCAACTAGGTTATCGGAAAACTTCTCAAGGTAATAAAGTTGGGTTTGTAAAAATTCCACAGTTGGTAACTCTAGATAATAATTTAGGCTTAGGGATTGACCAAACTAGTTTAATCTTGTGGTCAACATTTTATATAGTTTAAGTTATCGAGATTATGATCTGTTGGGAGTTAGTTAATTAGGGATCTCAGCAGAGTGAGGAATAATATCTTTGGTATTTTTATGGCTGTTGACTAAACAGCGACGAACCGTCAACATCTTTAAACCTATTTTAGACTTTTCGGAAACTATACAAATCCCCTTGTGCGGATTGCAACTTTGCTAAATAAAGATGAATAGCAGTACTAATAATGCAAACGCTTCCAGCTTCGATCAGCTGCTCTCTACTTTTTGGAACTTGGCAAAAACTGAAGCTGATTTTCCTCCATCTCTTCAGTTTTTAGCTTGTCATGAAATCATTATCTTCTTTTAAGCTTAAAAAAGGGATTATGAGAATATTTTTTCACAAAAAATTAAGACTTTCTTATTTAACATTTTTTAATAACAAAGATCATATTATGTATCTTGAAATACATAAACCATCAGATTTTCATTATTTAATTAAAATTGTCACCAAAAGGATTACTATCAATAGATACTTGTTTTGGTCATAAATATTGATTGATTAATCAATATTTCAAGATAATTAATTATTTTTTGTTTTGTTTGCATAGTGATAGCTATAAAGTATTTATTGTTCAATGTTTGAAAAATTTTAGCAATAAATAAGGAAAATAAGTGTTAGAAAATATTTTAATACTTTGTTGAGTTTTGTTGTTTTCAAATATTTTAAATCGATATTAATGGTAATTAATATTCAGCAATATACTCAAAATGAAAAGACGTAACTTTTTTAAATTGGCGAGCTATGGAGGAGTTGCTTTCGCAACAGTAGTAAAGGGAACTCGCTCTCTTGCCGCTATTCCAGATCCTGAAAAATTCACTTTACCTAGCTTTGATTTTGCCACAATTAAGATTGATCGCCAGGGACTAGAAAAAGAACGCACCTATCATAGTGCCAAACTGTATATCGAAAACTTGGACGACTGGCAAAAGCTCTCGATGGTGTATATTCCCCCAGGGAAATTTATCATGGGTGCATCTGCCAAAGAAAAATATAGCAGCGATCGCGAGCGTCCTGTCCATCAAGTAAAAGTAGCAGAGTTTTTAATTGGTGAATATCCCATAACCCAGGCACAGTGGCGTAATGTAGCAAAGTTGCCTCAAATTAATCGAGAATTAAAGTTAAACCCTGCTCATTTCAAAGGAGACAATCGCCCCGTAGAAAGTGTTTCTTGGTTAGAAGCCAGAGAATTTTGTGATCGCCTATCAGCATATACAGGAAAACAATATCGTTTGCCTAGCGAAGCAGAATGGGAATACGCCTGTCGGGGAAATACGAGATCGCCTTTTGCCTATGGGGATACTTTGACGGGGGAGCTGGCTGACTACGCCAGTACCTATGCCTATGCTTCAGAAACGGTTTCTCCATATCGTCAGGGAACAACAGTTGTAGGCAATTTTATGCCTAATACCTTTGGCTTATCCGATCTCCATGGCAACGTTCGAGAATGGTGTGCCGATCCCTGGCATGAAAACTATCATGGTGCACCTAGTAATAGTAAAGCTTGGAATCAAGGAGGGAATAAAGCCTGGCGAACTCTGCGAGGAGGTTCTTGGGCAAATAAGCCATCTCATTGTCGTTCTGCCCACCGTTCTGGCTATCCAGAAAGTTTACTGAATCGGGCGATCGGTTTTCGAGTGGCGATGGATTTTTAACCAATCAACAATCAACAATTAACAATCAACAATTAACAAGATGAAAATACAGCACAATCTAGCAGGTATCGAAAATTTAGGAGAAATTGATTTCCAAAAGCGGGTATTTGTTGTTCCCTGGGAAGAAAGAATTTTTGGCATTCATGTGGCGATGATGGCGTTGAGTAATCATTTGGATAAAGATTCCGTACCAGACTATTCCATAAGCTCAGTCCCAACTACTTTTGATAGCTTCTGGAGTTGGGGACATTTGCGTATGGGTGCAGAAGGAATTAATCCTTTTGATTATTTCAAGTTTCGTTATTACGAAAAATGGTTAGGAGGGATATCCGGCTTTTTTATTGAGGAAGGATATATCACAGAGGAAGAACTAGATGCTAAAACTGCTCTTTATTTAGAAGATGGCAATTTAGACAATGCACCTTTACCCGATAAATCCGAACCAGCGATCGACGCTCAGGTAATTAAATACTTGCGTGAGGGTGACTCTCCTCAAAGAGATGTCAAGGTTAGACCGAAGTTTTCCGTAGGAGACAAGATTCGCGTCAAAAGTATTACGCCTACCGACCATACTCGCTTACCAAGTAATCTTCAGGGCAAAGTCGGCACAATTGATGTGGCTTATCCCGCACCCTATACCTACTTCTTCCCGACTACTGATGGCTTAGGCAAACCGATGCCTGTCTATAACGTTAAGTTTGAAGCCACCGAATTATGGGGAGAACTGGCAGAGCCAAATAATGTTTACTACAACGATTTATTTGAAACCTACCTAGAAAAGGCTAAGAGATAAGTGATTAAAGATGAGGAAATAATAGGTAATTCTTAGGAGCAATTTTTATGACCAAATACGACGGATTTAATTATGATCGCGATCGCGAAATCTATAGTGCTGCTCGCGTTCGAGCCTTGGAATCATTATTAATTGAAAAAGGCATTATCTCTGGGGAAACAGTCGATAAAGTTCTCAATTATTTTGAGACGGAAATGGGTCCTTTTAACGGAGCAAAAATCGTCGCCAAAGCTTGGACTGATCCTAAATTTAAAGCCCAGCTATTAAAAGACTGCAATGCTGCGGTATCCAATATCGGTTTGCCTGTCGGCATGTCGGGGGCAGAAGGGGAACACATGAAGGTAGTAGAAAATACTGCTGAGGTGCATAACATCGTGATTTGTACCCTTTGTTCTTGCTATCCTTGGCCTACTTTGGGTTTGCCTCCCTATTGGTTTAAAGACCCCACCTTCCGCGCTAGAGCAGCCAGAGAACCCAGGGCAGTATTGACCGAATTTGGGGTAGATTTGCCCGCAGAAACAACTATTAGTCTGTGGGATAGTAGCGCCCAGATTCGCTGGTTTGTCCTGCCAAAACGACCAGAAGGTACAGAAGGAATGAGTGAAGAGGAATTAGCTGCTCTGGTAACTCCAGAAGCCATGATGGGGGTCGCTCTAGTACCCTCTCCATCTGCTGCTTAATTATTCAATGTTAATTAGTCATTATCATGCAATTAAAGTTTGAACATTTCGCTGCCACCAGCCTTATGGGTAGCGAAGAATCTCCACCAAGAAACAATGGCGAATTAAAATTTGCTCGCGACTGGGAAGGACTAGCTTTTGGGATGGCTTTGGCTTTAGCTAAAAAAGGTCATTATGAATGGGAAGACTTCCGTCAGGAGTTAATTGCTTCGATCGATGAATGGGAATCAAAACATGATCGCGACGATCCTAGTTGGGATTATTACCAGCGCTGGCAAATTGCTTTAGAACGTCTGGCAATTGAATCGGAACTGATCGACGAAGCCGAGTTAGAAAAGCGTACTGCTGAAATAATTAACTGCAAACACGATGAGAAGTAAAAGAATCAAAAAGATACCGATAACTGTTCTAACTGGATATCTAGGTGCAGGTAAAACTACTCTTCTAAATCATATTCTGACCCAGGAACATGGTAAAAAAGTCGCGGTAATCGTTAATGAATTTGGGGAAATTGGGATCGACAATCAACTGGTGGTGGATTCCGATGAAGAAATTCTGGAAATGAACAATGGTTGCATCTGCTGTACTGTACGAGGGGATTTAATTCGGATCATTAGTAAACTTCTGGAACGTCGGGACAGCTTTGATTACTTAATCATTGAAACTACTGGACTAGCCGACCCTGCCCCTGTAATTCAATCCTTTTTTGTCGATGAAATTTTATACAAGCAGACAGAACTAGATGCGATTGTTACTGTTGTCGATGCTAAATATATCCAAAACCACTGGGAAAGCAGTGAGGCACAAGAACAAATTGCTTTTGCCGATGTAATTTTAGTTAATAAAACTGACTTAGTTAGTGCCGAAGAGTTAGAAAGCTTAACTAAAAAAATTCGCAGCTTAAATGCGATCGCTAAAATTCAACCGAGCCAAAACTGTAATATCGACATTGATTTTGTTCTAGGTATCGGGGCATTCGACCTCAAAAATGCGCTGACCATCGATCCTCAATTTTTGGATGAAGATGCTCACGAACACGACCAAACAGTGATTTCTGTGGCGATCGCTAATGAGGGAATTGTTAACGGTGACAAGCTCAACCGCTGGCTTAATCAGTTAGTTCAAGCGATCGGACAGGATATTTTTCGGATGAAAGGCATTCTTAATGTCGATGATGAAGACCGCAGATTTGTCTTTCAAGGAGTCCATATGACCATAGATGGTAGACCCGGAAAACCCTGGAAACCAGATGAAGTAAAAACCAATGAGCTAATCTTTATTGGTCGAAATCTGCAAGAGTCTCAGCTTCGAGAAGGCTTCCTTGCTTGTTTATCCGAATATTCCCTTGCGCCTGAAGGCGAAGTGGAGTCTCAGATCTTAGTGGTGTAATCGAGGAAATAAAGATATGAAATTATTAAAACAGAATTCTTATGTAGGAAAGTTAGTTATCGCAGCAGTAATTGTTGCGATCGAACTACTTATCATTGCTCCAGCATTTGCTCATCATCCCCTTGATGGAAGACTTCCTGCCAATTTATTTGAAGGCATCATGTCGGGTGTTGGGCATCCTGTCATTGGTTTCGATCATTTAGCTTTTGTGATTGCTAGCGGTTTGGTTGCCCTAAAAATAACAGGAGGGATTTTAATACCTCTTGCCTTTGTGGTTGCTACGGGTCTGGGGGCTGGTATTCATTTAGCTTCGATTGATTTACCTATTCCAGAAATAATTATTGCTGCTTCTGTCGTAATATTTGGCATTTTGTTGGCTATTAAAGGTAAGCAACAGAAAAATCTTAATTACGGTTTAAAAATTACAGCTTTAGCAGGGTTAGCTGGTTTATTTCATGGTTTTGCTTATGGCGAAGGGATTTTTGGGGCTGAACCCATGCCAATGATTGCTTATCTAATTGGCTTTATTATGATTCAAATCGTAATTGCGCTCGGAGCATATCTGATTGCGAATCAAGCTCTTAAACTTATCTCTGCAAAATATCTGACTCGGTTTGTTGGAAGTGCGATCGCAGCTTGTGGGATTGTTTTTCTCTCTTCAGCAATTATGAACTAAAGCGATCGCCACTAAACTAACCACAATCGGTAAACCGACCCCAATCTGACCATAAACTTTACCAATCGTTGTCGCGACTACCCCCAAAATTGCCAGAGTTGTTGCTAAGCCCAGAGCAAACCAACTCGATTGAATTGCTCCTTGCCATTTGCTTTGCGACTCATAACCACCGATGTAACCAATAGTAATGGGCAGCATGGAAAGCATACAGGGGGTGAGGCTAGTTAATAATCCAGCTAGGAAAATTACACCTACACTGACGATGTTGAGGTGAGTTAGTTGATTGGCAACTAGGTTATCGGAAAACTTCTCAAGGGAATAAAGTTGGGTTTGAATAAATTCCACTGTTGGTGACTCTGTATGTAGTTAGGCTTAATTAGGCTTGGAGGTTACTCGGACTGATTTGGTCAACCTAATTTGGTTTAAGTTTTCAAAATTATACTAGCTTCTTTTGAAGTCCAAGTTTCAAGTTAATTCG
>CALKUU010000155.1 GCA_937996665.1 uncultured Xenococcaceae cyanobacterium
GTAACAGCTAAAATACAGGCAAAATCTGAAGCGATCGCATTAATCGAAGCAATCAACCGATTACAACCCTCCGCATCCTGAGTTCCAAAACCCTCATCGACAATCAACATCTGCAAAGAAGTCCCAGATCGCATTGCCAAAAGCTTGGCTAGAGCCAAACGAATCGAGAAGTTAATTCGAAATGCTTCCCCACCCGAATAGGTTTCATAGGCGCGAGTCCCCTTCGCATCAGCAATCAAGATATCAAGAGTATCAATTAGTTTTGTCTTTCTCTTCGATGTGCCTTTAGTAGCTTTCTGAGTCAGAAACTGCACATGAAACTGATTACCCGTTAATCTCGCCAAAATCTGATTGGTTTCAGCTTCTAACTGAGGCAAAATATTTTCAATTGTCAGGGCTTGAATGCCATTTTTACCAAAAGCCTGAGCCAATTCTTGATAGATCCGAAATCTTTTTTTAGTCTTCTTGAGTTGTTCCTCTACTTCCTGATGCTGAATTGTTAGCTTCTCAATTTGAGCCAAAGACTCTTTAAGACTGCCACTTTTCGCGATCAAATCATCCAACTGAAGACGACGTTTAGTAATCTCTGCTTCTAAAGCGGCAATATCTCCACGGCGATCAATCATGTTTGCTTGTTGGGCAGCAAAGTCTTCGAGTTGTTTTTTTCCGAGGGCTTGCTCTTGAATTCGCGTGGTTAAAAGTTGAGCTAACTCTTGTTTTTTCTCCTCTAACTGAGGATATTGCTGCTGGGCTTGTTGCAGTTGTTGATATTGCAAATGCCAAGACTGAGCCTGGCGCAGGGAATCTAAAATATGTTGATGTTGGGATTGCTCGTAACCGAGATTGGTAATTTTGGTTTCAATCTGGTTAATTTGCTGTTGAATTTCCGAATCAATGTGTAATTGGGCAATAGAATTTTCTAAGGTGGCAATCTTCGCCATTAGCTGAGGTTTTTGCAGACTTAGCTTAGCTTGTCTTTTTTTAGCATCCTCTATTTTTGACTGCTTAATTTCTGCCCAACGCCAACGATCAACTTCTCCTCGCATCAGAGCATGAGTCTGATCGTCGTAACGCAAATTTTTTAATTCTTCGTCTAGTTGTTGCAAATGAACTTGCAACTCTTGAGCATAGTTACCACTAGATAAACTCAACTCCAGCCGATCCCTTTGCAATTTAGTCTTTTCGAGATGCTCATAGGTGCTTTCGGTTGCTTCTAGTTGAGCTTCGAGGTGACCCAATTTTTGCCGCAGAGTATCGTATTCTTTTTCCTTCAGTTCTTGAGTAACGTTGTGATACTCCTGCCTGAGTAGTTGCAACTCCTTAGCGCAGGTAGCTAATTGTTCTCTAATTGTCCAGATTTGATCCTTAACTGATCCCTGTTGGGTTTGAGTTTTATGAATTACTTGATTGCGATAATCTCCTGTTAAGCTTTGCTCACAAAGAGGGCAATGAGCATCGGGTACAGCCAACATATTCAGCTTTTGTTGCAGCTCTTGCCATTGCTTCTCATAGTTGCGTTGGTTTTGCTGTAATCGTTCTTGAAAACTTTTGCGTTCTAAGCCCTTTTCCTCTAGCTGTTTTTGGTAAAACTTTCTCTTATCCAACTCTTCAATTTGGGCATCAACCGTCAGCACCGCATGACGCATTTGGGGAACTTCAGCAATCTGTCTTTCTAGCTGATTAGAAGCTTTTTGCAACTGCTCTAGTTGAGCGTTCAGATTAGCTTTGGAGGTTGCGATCTCGGTTTGGAGATCATTTTTTTGTTGTAGCAAGGGAGCAATATACTGCTGCAATTTATCTAGCTCTTTCAGACGGCGACGAGAGCGATCTAACTTTTCTAGAGCCGCAGAGATTTCGTCCGAGTGAGACAAGATCTCTTGAATTTCCTGTTCTTGCTGCTCAATATTTTCGAGCCGAGTTTGAGTTTGTTTGATGGTGATATTAAACTCATTTTTTTGCTTAAGTAGGTCTTGATTTAGTTGCTGTTTCTGTTGTTGAAAATCTTGATAGCGAGCAAATTTATCAGCAAAGTCTTTTTCTTCTTTTTGCCAGGTAAGTAGTTGTTGATAGCCTTGGTTGATTGGCTGTTCTCGCTCTAATAGTTGTTTGAGCTGTTGTTGCTGTTGCTCAAGTTCATTCACCTCACTTTGTAAGCGATCGCAACTCTTAGCCAAATTCTGCTGTTGATTTTGCTGCCAAGCTAACTGCTGTTCCCAAGCTTGTCGTTGATGCTCAGCAGTTTGATATTCCTGAAGCTGCTCGCGGTCTTTGGCTTGAGATGCTTGCAAAGATTTTAAATGAGTTTCAACCTCTTTCAACTCTTGCTCAATAACTTTTTTCTGGTCTATTTCCGAAAGCAAAGGGGTAAGATTTTGCTCTAACTGCTCGATTTTGCCCTTATGTTCTTTGACCTGATCTTTGGCTTTATTGGCTAGTTCCTCGTAGCGATCTAGCTTAAGCAGATCTGCCAAAATTTGTTTGCGATCGCTTGGTCGGCGCAACATAAACTCATCGGCTCTACCCTGGCGCAAATAGGCAGAATTGATAAAGGTGTCGTAGTCTAATTTTAGACAAGCAACAATTTCTGCTTGGGTTGCCTTAATTCCTTTAGCAGTTAGGGAGCGAAACTTACCTGCCTCAGTAGCAATCTGAAACTCCAGCGATCCACTTCTTCCCCGTGAACGAGAGCGAATCACCTTATAAGTTTGCTGATTACAAATAAACTCAAAATCGACGCGAACATTCTTCGCCCCATTGTGAATAACATCATCCTCAGTCGCGGCTCTTGTTTTCCCCCAAACTACCCAAGTAATTGCCTCAAGCAAAGAAGACTTCCCTGCACCATTAGCACCACAAATACAAGCAGTGTGCAACCCACGAAAATCTAAAGTTGCTTCGCGATAGCTCAAAAAGTTTTTTAGCTTAATCTGGAGAGGAATCATGCAGCAATTGCGAGTAATTTACACTTAAAACAGATCACTAGGCAGAGAAGAAAACAAGCAAATAAAACAGAACTTGGCGGGGCTAAATCTAACTGCATTAAATAGGGTTCAAATCAGTTATTTATAAACTACTAATAACAACCTAAGTTTAAGATTTTCGTGAATTCTAGAGACTATTCTTTTTACTCTTTTAACAAAACTTAATAAAGTCCAATTTTTAGAGCAGAAAATTTAAAGGTTTGGTTCAACTAATTTTGTAATTCTTAATTCTATTTGCCGAAAGCAAACTGGCTAAAAATCTTTATGCAAAGAAACAACAGGTGTTAGTCATTAGTGTAGTAAAGCATTTTCTAAATAGAGATTCAAAACTCCTCTAATAATTTGGAAAGTTCGGAAAAAATAAGTAACAAAGCCAAAGATTAAATTTAGATTATGGTCATTCTTAATTCAATTTTAGAAATATCAAATTTCTTCGCTAACTCCTTTAATCTAGCAATATGTTAGCAAGTATTATGTTTGATTGATTGCATTCTCAGCGATTAGTTAAACTCAAAGGAGAAACTAGAGGAACAAATACTCATTAAGTACAGCATTAAATACAGCGCCTTAACCACCGCACATTAACCACAATTCGCAGAATCAACTAAATTATGATTGCCCTCTTAGATAAAGAACCAACCACTTATAAAGGACAATTCGGCGACTTCACTATCGGTAAAGACGATCGCTTAGAAGTCATTATTTATCGTGGTGGTTTAGTTCTAGCAGCCTTGAGCTTTGCGATCGCCACTAACCTATTAGTAGCTAAAGGGGAAGCCGCATTGAGCTGGGTTACGCCCCTCTATGCTTTATTCTCCCTCGGCTTAGGAATTAGCCTCTATACAATTCATATTTATCTCAAGCCCTTGCATCGCGCTTTGCAAGCATTTTGGCTAATTGGCACTATCTCAGCGATCATAATTGAGATCAAAGCAGATCAACCCCTAGCTTTATATGTTTACAATCATCCCTTAACTCTTTTCGGAGTTGGTTTTACCTTTGCTGCCCTTACAGGCATCTACTTCAAAGAAGCCTTTTGCTTTAATCGCCTCGAAACAAAAATCCTTACACCGATCGTTCCCTTATTACTCTTAGGTCATATGAGCGGCTTACTCTCCTTTGACATCGAACAAGTCTTGTTGGCAATTTGGACAATTGGCTTTACTATTTTTGCTGGTCGCAAAATGATCCAAGAATTAGATCCTGATATTGGGGATAAGTCAGTTTTTGAATATTTAAAACAACAAAAACAAGCTAAATCGACTTAGATCAAAGTTAGAAGAGTTTGGAGTTTGGAGTTCGCTTGTCCTTATTATCCCACTCTGATGGGACGGATGGGGAGAGTTAGAAAATTCAATTCAAATTTGCTAAACCTACTAGAAAGCTAAATTTGTTAAGAAAATTTTTAATCTGGCTCAATTTGCTGCATGAGAACGTCTGTCTTATAGTCACTGGTTAAAATGAGACTTTCTCAAAACCTCCGAATCAACAATCAATATAATTTTGGGTCAGGTTAAATGTTTGTCAGAATGGTTAACCTGGGAAATTTTCATCATCAATTATCTAAACTATTGAACTATGAATGCTAGAGCTATTTCTTTTGTTTTGCTAACTTTTCTCTTAGTTTCTTGCGATCGCGATCAGACCAAGGAAAATCAGGCTAGGTCTGAATCCCAACCAAAAGTTACCGAAGGAGTGGATCTTAGTAAAGATCCTTTCGGAGCATTTAGAAAAATCACTGAAATAGGCAATAAGTATCAAGAAATCCAAGCTGGAGTAGCCGACAAAGATCCAGTCGATCCGGTTTCTTTTAGAGATCTAATCGACCTCTTTCCTGAACCACCTTTAGGCTGGAAAATCGGAGAGCCAGATGGACAAACAACGTCTTTTAGCGGTTACAAAATTTCTCAGGCAAGCCAAACCTACACCAAAGGCGATCGCTCCATCAAACTGAGTGTTGTTGATTGGGCATATAACACAGGGCTTTATGCTCCATTCTTATTAAGCGCTGATTTTAGCCAAGAATCAACTCGGGGATATAACAAAGGAATCAAAATTGGCGATATTCCAGGAAGAGAAGAATATGATTTTAAAAGCAAAGATGGCTCCTTGAGCCTACTCGTGGAACAAAGATTTTTCACTCAAATAGAAGGTAAAAATATTGAAAGTAAAGAGTTACAAGAATGGTGGAGAAAAATGGATCAAAAAGAGATGAAAAAACTAGTTAAATAATTTCAGATCTCGATAACTCCTCCAACTGGGGCAATAACTTTGCAAAAGCTAAGCCCCGATGACTAACCTCGTTCTTCAGTTCAGATGACATTTCCGCAAAGGTTTTTTGGGTAGAGGGAACGTAAAAAATTGGATCGTAGCCAAAACCACCTTCGCCTTTCTCCGTATTCAAAATTTCACCCACGCAGATTCCCTCGGTTTGCAACGCCAGAGAACCATCAGGACGACACAAAGCGATCGCACAAACAAACTGAGCCGTTCTTTTTTTACTACCTTCCAACTCTCTGAGCAAGCGATCTATTCGATCTTGGTCGCTATTCCCAAAACGAGCCGAATAAATTCCTGGCGCACCGTCTAAAGCATCGACTGCCAAACCAGAATCATCAGCGATCGCCCATTGGTTTAAAGCCTTTGCGACCCCAGAAGCTTTAATAATTGCATTCTCAACAAAACTACTGCCATTCTCCTCAATTTCTAGTTCTTTAGGTTTCAGAGCAAGTTCCCAATCTAAACCAGATAGATATACTTGCATTTCTTCTAATTTGCCAGAGTTACTAGTGGCGACAATTAATTGTTTCATTATTTGTTACTGCTAATTTTAATTGAAACTACCTTTGATCAAAACAACTCAAAAAACAAGCCCCCAAATATCTGGGGGCCAACTAAAAACTGATGCCTTACCAAGGCATCAAGAAGAGATGTCTCTGAATTAAAACTAAAAATTAATTAGGATTACTAACTATTCTCTGCCAATAATTTGAGATTTTAAAGCATCAAGCTCAGTTTTTAATTCTTGACGATTGGATTCTTTCCATAGATAGCGATAAACAAACCAACCAGTATAGCCAAGACCAATCAACTCAAATAGAGGAGACAGAAGAGGGAAATCGTTGATCGCAGTCAAAACTGATAAAACAACTCTTACGGCAATTACCGCCAAGAAGAACAATAACAAATTAACTAACTGCTTATCATATTTAGAGACAAAATCCCCAATATAGTCAAACATTTTAGAAAGAAAGTCTGACCCAATAGATAGCCATTCTTGAACTGGCTTTTCTGCGGGGGATGGTTTGGACATTGCTCCAGGAGAGTCAGTGCTCAAACCAACATTACTAGTAGTTGTTTCTTGTGTTTCCATATCTTATATATAACTCCTTTTGTAAGACTAGGTATTTAATGCTAGCGACCTATAATAACAGCACAAGCTAGCTACCTGAAATCACCTGCGCTCATACTATCAGACAGCTTTTAGGGTATCCCTTCAATATCGAAGCGACCATTAATATTCCCAAACAACTGAACTAAAAGGGTTTGGTGGAACAAATACCCACATTTTTAAGCATCAATTGTATATTTTTCGCTAACAAATATTTAAAGATGTTTGTCACATTCTATTTACCTATTGATAAACAAAGACAAACATCCCCACAACATTGCTTTCTGCTTACAGAAAAAATCAAGAACTTTAACCAACTTTCCTTAAGCTAAAAACTATATTCAACAAAGGACTTAGGATAGATCTATTGAATTAGAATACCGACTGTTTTAACTTGCCACCATCGATACTTTTCCTGCTTGAGTCGAAGACAGAGAATCTGTTTGACGACAGAAGATTTCACAAGAATTATTAGGACTTTCGATCAACTTGACCTTATCTAACTCAGCGCCTAGAGCCTTAATTGGTTCGCTCAAAGTTTTGGCAATATAAAGAGCAATATTTTCTGCGGTAGGAACAATTTCTGCAAAATAAGGAACGTCTTTATTAAGGAAAGTATGATCCATCGGTTCTACAACCAACTTATCAACCGCAGTTTGCAAAGCTACCAAATCAACCAACATTCCTGTGCGAGGATCAATCTGACCAACAACACTCACTTCCAAGTGATAATTATGTCCATGTCCATTTACACGAGCGCATTTACCATAGATTTCGGTGTTATCTTCCAAGTTTAGCTCTGGCTTTGCTAGACGGTGGGCTGCACTAAAGTGAGTTTTGATTGTTAAAGCTGCTTCCATTTCATTTCCTCGATAATCGGCCCAAAGCTCTGGACTCTCAAACAATTGAATATTTACTAATGCTAGATGTGGGGCTAGTTTCTGCCAAATAATTCTGGCAATATTTTCGGTAGTTGGTAGAGTTTCACTAAACTCTGACCAAACATTATTTAGGTAGCTGTAATCTAAATGACTTGTTACATTTTCCTTGATTACTTTTTTGATGGTAGATAGATTCTCCACCATGCCATAGTCATCTATATCCCCTTCAATCGAAACATACAAAACATAATTATGCCCATGTCCAGGGAAATTACTACAAGCACCAAATAGGCGTTGATTCTCTGCTTCATCTAGTTCCGGTAGGGAATAAAGATGACTAGCCGCAAACTTTGCTCGGCGATGAATAATGCATTTCATGAATAAATAATTTCGGCGATCGCGACGGTAAAACTAAGTGACGTAAAACTAAGTGACGTAAGACTCAATGTTTTAAAAATTAAGACAGTGAAACTCAAGAAGATGAAACTCAAGACTGTGTAGACTTAAAAACTATGTAAACTTAAGTAAAGTTGTCCTGACTACAGCATAAACTAATTATGACAAAAAAGGATGCTTCTTGAAATCGCGATCGCAACTTTTCTAGGCGTTGCTGAGTTGAGATAGAAAGCACACAAGATAAATGTTCGTTGCTGATGAAAGATAATTGATGATTGAGAATTGCTTTTGCTGAATTTATTTTCAAGGTGGCATTTCAAAATCCGACTTTGATTCAGCAACACCATTTTCTGGTCGTCAACTAAATTAGTTTAGTAAGATTTTTTGCATGTTTGCGTTAAATCCAATTGAAGCGAAAAGCTAATTAAAATCTTAGGATTGATTAGGATAACGATCGCCACATCAAGCTTTTAGCCTCATATATCTAGCTCGAAAATAACTAACTGGCTTGAAACCAGTTAACACAAAAGCAAGCACAAAAAATATTGATGCAGCTAGCCCCTATTACTCAACACCCTGAGGATGATTGAACTTCCAAACGCAACTAGAAACAAGATTAGTAATGATATGCGCCAAAATAGGAATCAACAAATTTCCAGTAATCAGGGCAATATAACCAAATGCAAAACCCACTATTGTCGCCCAAACAACATAGGGCCATTGATTTGCCCCGCTCAGATGTAAAATCCCAAACAAACAACTAGAAAGAATCACCGCAAAAAGATTTAGACCAAAAGCAGGCAGCATTACCCCTCTAAACAAAAGCTCTTCGCTCAAGCCAGGTAACAAGCCCAGCCAAATTAAGTCAGCCCAAATTAATGGCTCTACAACTAGCTTTAAATAAATATCTGCGCTACGACGATAAGCAGGCCAAAAACGGTAAATAAAACTACTAGCAACAATAATGCCCCCTGCTAGACCCAATGCCCATAACAATGCATGCCTATCAAATAGCAAAGGCATAATTGTGACAGAGCCAATTTTTTGCCAGACCTTAGCAACTGCCAACAATACCACTGCCGTTATTCCCATAACAACAAGTATTTGAGTACGGCTCAAGGGTTCAATTTCGGGGTTTTTATAATTTGCCACTTACTTTTTAGCTTAAGCAATTTAGCTTAGGCAACGTATAGAAGATAAAGAGGGATTAAGGGCATCAACACTGATACCGGCGCGATGAGCCACGAGAACGCCCAATGCCTCTAGATAAGAGTTTACTCCAATACTTTTAATTCCCAACATAGAAGGTGGAACTTGCATCTGGGTAGTATTCTCTCTAACCGCAATAATAACGGTGTCAGAATTTGCCAAACTAAGAACAGAATTGCCTCCACAAGCAGTTTCAGGAACTACTAAGGCATCAACTTCTGAACCCCAAATTTGTTGGGAACTACCTTCGTAATTTGTAACAAATCGAGGCGCCTGGCTTAACCCAACTAACACACAAGGAAGGAAAGTATAGCCTAGTTCTTCTGCTGCTGCCCGAGGAGATAAGTGAGGATCTAAAGCGATGGGCATCAGTGCAGGTGCGTGAGCAGCAGGTATTTTAAAGTGACGGACAACCAGATGAGAAATAACAGCTTCTGCACCTGCTAAATGATCTACACCTGAACCATGTCGATAGTCTTGCAGTGATGGAGAATCAAAGTCATCAGGAAAACGAGCAACAATCGCGATCGCTTCTGCTCCAGCTTGAGTAATTAACTTCTCTGCTGCCCTTAGCAAACTACCAGGATTAGCAATCGTACCCCAACTCGCACCAGAATCAGCCGTTTTTAAGCTCACCTCTAAAGGCTGATCTGTAATTACATAATCAGTAATATCCAAACCCAAAGTTGCCCTAGTAGCATCAGCCGCTTGCAAATGACGTAGTCTTAAGTCAGCTTCAATTCCTCGATCTAAAATCAGCCCAATTTTGTTTTGACTAACCGGCTGCAAACCCCACTGTTTGGCAGCAAAACGATCTAAACCGTAGCCTTCAACATAGTAAATATTCTTTTGCGACCAGTAGAGTTGTGCCCCATTAAGAACATTGGGATGGGTAATCACACGATCACAGACTTGTCCCATTGCCCTGGCGATCGGCATCCCATCCCCTGCATAGCCACCAATAGCTGCACCAACGCCCGTGGGAATAATCAAAACGGCAGTAAATGGGTTTTGAGATGTTAACAATTGCTGTTTTCTAATAAGGTTTTAGGAAAGCTAGATTGTAGTTTCTCTGATTTTGGTTTCCGTCGTGACCACTGCCTCAACTATGACTTTCTCCTCCTGTTTATTTACTTCAGTAACCGCCCAACGCAAAGGCTCTCCCTGCTCGCTTAACTTAGCTTCAATCTCTTGATGAAGCGCTAGGGGGTTTTGTTGAAGATCGATTTCTGCGGTGATGAAGTGAATGGTCATAAGTGATGATTTCTCTTGTAACTTTACAGTAATTAAATTATTGGTGAACTTTAACCTCTCCCAATGAGGAGAAGTTTAGAATAAAACAACTTATGTTTTATTCTTTAAATTAAGAAACCATTATTATATGAAACTTTATCTTAATTGGCTGCCCATTTTGATTAGTTTATGCTGTATTCCCAGTTTAGCGATCGCTCAAGAAGCTCCAACAGAAGCAAGACAGAAAAAAAATACACAAGCAACTCCCGAAGTTATTATTGACGAGACCAGGAATCAAAGTAACAACTCTCCGACGACAGAGACCCCAACAACAGAGACCCCAACAACAAATAAACCCGCAGAAGAAACTTCAACTACAGACCCAGATAAAGAACCTGAAAAACTTGAGTTATCAGCTTTATTTCCTATCTGTCCTCCAGCAGAACCAAAAACTGCCAAACCAACAGATCAGTCTGAAGTATTGGAAAAAGAAGAAGAAGAAATCGAAACAGAAAAAAAATCGCCAAAAACAGATTCTGCACATACTCATTCAGAAGAGGAAGACGAAGCAAGTAAACTTAAAACCTGTTTCACTGCCGCAGAATCAGCCTACTATCTCAAATTGGCAGAGGCAGATCGTCTGTTTCTAGCTGGCGAAAAAGTTGCTGCCAGAAAACTTTATCAACAACTCAAAGAACCTTGGGAAACTGAAATTAAAACCGCAGAGATTACTCCAGCCATATATAAAGTAGAGGAGTTAAGTCCTGGAGGAAAGGTTTATTGGCGAACTTACCAGCAGGGAAAACAACAACAGTTAAGTAGTAAAATCTTTACGCCTCTCAAGCTAATCGTTGCCAAGCAACCCGATTTTATCCCTGGCTATATTACCTATTCTGAAGAATTATTAGCCGCCGACAGACAAGCCGAAGCCAATGCGGTTTTAGAAAAAGCAATTAGTATCTATCCTCAAGAAATACCCTTACTAAGAGCGAAACTGACCGCAGATATTATCGGCGAAAGGTGGTTAGAAGCTTCAATCGCTTCCCGTCAATTTGCTTTATTTAACTCCGACCTTCCTGAAGCAGCAGAATTCTCAATTCTTGCCGATCAATATCTCAAAAATTATCAAGATAAAGTAAAAGAAGAATTAACCTGGAATGCAGTTGGTAACGCAATTACCGGGACTGCTGGCTTTGCCCTAACAGGAAATATTTTTGGCCCGATCTCGGCGATTGAGACGACAATCACACTCTTACAAGGAGAGAAGAAAATTGGCGATCGCTTTTCAAAAAGAATTCAAAAAAACGCGCCTCTCCTAGAAGACGAAGCGGTCTTAGACTATGTAAGAACAATGGGGAATAAAATTGCCTCAGTCGCAGGAAGAGATGAATTCGAATACGAGTTCTTTGTCATTATGGATGACTCACTTAATGCTTTTGCGCTGCCTGGAGGCAAAATTTTTGTCAATGCTGGCGCCATTATGAACACCAAAACAGAAGCAGAACTTGCAGGATTATTAGCTCACGAAGTTTCTCATTCTGTTCTTTCTCACGGTTTTCAGTTAATAACTAGAGGTAGTTTAACCGCCAATGTTGCTCAGTATATTCCCTATGTAGGCAGAACAGCGGGCGGTCTATTAGTTAGAACCTATAGTCGAGATATGGAGCGCCAAGCAGATATTTTTGGCACCAGAATATTGGTTGCTTCTGGCTACGCCTCAGATGGAGTTAGAAATTTAATGGCAACGTTAGCTGAAATTAATGCTCAAAATGAAGACTTTGTGGAGCCTCCCGCTTGGCTTTCCACCCACCCAGTCACAAATAGTAGAGTCGAGTACATAGAGGAATTAATTACCAGTAACAACCTAGATCGCTATAGCTATGAAGGAGTAGAAAAGCATCAACGAATGGTAAAAAAGACTCAAGAATTATGGAAAAAACATCAAGCAGAACAAAAAGCTAAAAAAGATAAAGATGGTCGAGACGAGGAAGAAATTGATTTCTAAACTAACGAAACAAGACTAGCTAAAAATATTTTCAGCTAAATTTTAAACTTAAAGTCCTGATTAATGAAGATTAATCAGGACTTTTTCTATTATCAATAGCAAACTCAAAATTTAAGCATTTTAGGATTATTTAGATCCTAAAAAGTCTAGCTTTAAAATACAGCTCAATCAAAATCATTCGAGAATAAAAGACACTACATAGAAACAATATTTAAATCCAATCTATTTTCATAAAAAACTTACAAAATACTATAAATACGATTGCTAATATGTACTCATCTACTGAATATTACATAAGTAATTTTAACTATAAAAAACACTTCAGTCGGAGAAAAAAGTAATTCTCCTTAGAAGTTAACTCAATATTTTCATCTTTCACATTTTAAAAAATATTTTAGATATATATATTTCCAATGTTTAACCTTACTAACCTTAAAAAAATCACTTCTATTGGTAGCCTAGCAATTTTAATGACTTCCGCTTTGGCTGTTGCTCCCTCTATCTCGGCTGAAGAGAAAAATCAAGAATTTGAAGTTAAAGCCACAGGATACATAACCCCAAATTCATTTTCAAAAAAAATGTCTCAAGGAGAGAAAATCTCTTTAGAAAGAACTGTCACTGTAAATATTGAGGATATCGTCAATACAATTACCACAACTAGTAATGCACCTGAAAAGTTAGATGTGTTATTCCTAGCTGACAACACCGATAGCATGGGAGAAGCCATTGAAAATGTTCAGGAGAATGCCGAATCTTTGTTGCAAAATTTAGTTGACAAATATGATGATGTTCAAGTTGGGGTTGCTAGATATTATGGTGACCCTCAAGAGAAACAATATTCATATAAAGACACAGGCAAAAAACAATCTTTTAGCAGACAATATACCTATAGAAATGCCTATAAAACTTGTAGAAATGCTCAAGGAAAATCTTATACCTGCTATAAATATGACGTAGTTAATGTGGAAGGGAAAAAAACTTCTAAATGGACAACTTATGTCAGCTTAAGTCGTTTTAAAAAATACGGAGATTTTCATAAAGACAGTGGTTATAAAGCCATCAAAGAGAAGATAGAAGGGGAATTAGGAGCACTAGGAGCTTACGATCTTCAAGAAAGTGTTAATGGCGGAGATGTTAATGATGCTATTGCCGCTATAAATGATTGGGGAACTTCTAAGGGTGGAGACTGGGAAGAAGGAAGTTTCTTTGCTCTACACCAAGCAGCTACTTCAGGAGCTGCAACAACTACTGGCTATGAAACTGGGTATCAAACAAATTGGCGTGATGATGCGAAAAAAATTATTGTTTGGTTTGGGGATGCTAAATCCCATACAAATACAGTGAATCAAGCTGAGGCAATTCAAGCTTTGAAAGATCAAGGAATCACCGTCTTAGCAATACACACAAACTCAACAGCTATCAGTTTGACCGAAGGACTTAATAGCGACTTACAAGCATCTAGCATTGGGGTACAAACTGGTGGTCAGTTTGCTAGTGTTTATAGCTCAGAATTAGCAGAAACAATCCTCAATTTAATTGGAACTGCCGCGGTCGAGACAAAAACAACAGTAATTTCTCCAGCTATTGACTTAGTTTTCACAAGTAGAGGTCTTCCTGAAAACATGGAAGTTACTTATACTTGCATCGATCCTAGAGGCTGTAATCAAGTTAAAAATAACGACAGCAGAAATTTTAGGATGGATATTACAGCTAACCAAGGTGGTTACTATGACTTTAAAACTATTGTCAATGGCGTCGAGGGTGCGGAAGCTGATAACTATATTAGTGTTAACTATTCAGACTAATTTACATTCTTAGCCATTTGCATTCTCAACTAGAGGTGTTTGTGAATTAGATCAGCCTTCTGACGTAAAAAATATAAAATACTTGTGAGAGAGGGGTTTCATGAAAAGCAAAGATGCTTGGATTGGAACCCTTTCTTGATTTGGGTAACTTAAATAAATAATAAATTTTTGCGATCGCATCTAAAATAAGAGTGTCCATTACTACCAAAAATGAGATGATAGTAATCCACCAAATTCGGGAATCGAGAGCGGTTGATATCTAGTGTTAGGTGATCTCCAGATTAAACACACTAAAATCGAGACCTGCTATCTATTTAAAGGGATAGGGTAAAAGGCGACTTGTTATTGTTGCGACCCAAAAATACAAATCAGCACAAAGTTCTGTTTAAAGTAAATTTCATAGAAGAAAATGGTACAAACGCCGACTACACCTGAGAAAAGAGTTAGGAAACCATCGAAGTTAGAAGGAATAAAAGAACGTAGCAACTTTCTCAGAGAGCCAGTAGCTACCGAGTTATTACAAGATACGACTCATTTTACTGAAGAAGCGATTCAAATTCTTAAGTTTCATGGTTCTTATCAGCAAGATAATCGCGATAATCGAGTCAGGGGACAAGAGAAGGACTATAGCATGATGCTAAGGACTCGATCCCCTGGAGGGTTTATCCCTGCCCAGTTGTACACTGCGATGGACCAGCTTTCTGAGGAATATGGCAACCATACCTTAAGAGTTACAACCAGACAAGGGTTACAGTTGCATGGAATTTTGAAAAAAAATCTCAAAGCGACTATTGCCAAAATTGTCAAAAATATGGGTTCTACCCTCGGAGCATGCGGAGACCTTAACCGTAACGTAATGGCACCGCCTGCTCCCTACAAAAACAAGCCTGAATATAAGTATGCTTGGGAGTATGCAGACAAGGTTGCTGATCTTCTAACACCTCAAAGTGGTGCTTATTACGAAATCTGGCTTGATGGAGAAAAGGCGATTAGTGCAGAGGAAGCCCCAGAGGTAATTGCAGCGAGAAGTCGCAATGGCAATGGCACAATTTTTCATGACAGTGTTGAGCCGATTTACGGTACACACTACATGCCCCGCAAATTCAAAATTGCGGTAACTGTACCTGGAGACAATTCGATTGATGTTTATACTCATGATGTCAGCTTGGTAGTTATCACCAACAAAAATAATGAGTTGCAGGGTTTTAACGTTCTTGCTGGTGGTGGACTGGGTCGCACCCATAATAAAGAAGAGACTTTTGCCCGCAAGTCCGATGAGATTGGCTATGTTGCCAAAGATGATATTTACGATCTGATTAAGGCAATTGTTGCTACGCAAAGAGATTATGGCGATCGCGTGATTCGACGTCATGCGCGGATGAAGTATTTGATCAATGACTGGGGTGTAGAAAAATTCAAAACCCAAGTCGAAAAGTACTTCGGCAAAAAAATTGCTAAATATCGCAAGCTACCCAAATGGAAATATTTAGACTTCCTAGGTTGGAACGAGCAGGGAGACGGCAAACTCTTTTTTGGTCTCTCAGTAGAAAATGGTCGGATCAAAGACGAAGGCAGTTTTCAACTTAAAACTGCTCTAAGAGAGATTGTGAATCAGTTCCAGACTCCGATGCGCCTTACTGGCAACCACGATATTATTCTTTATGAAATCGATCCTGCCAATAAAGAAGCAATCGAAGGTATTTTAGTTAAGCACGGAGTTCAGACAAACCCCGATGCCATTGATAACCTTACTCGTCTTTCAATGGCTTGTCCTGCTCTGCCGACTTGTGGTCTGGCAGTTACAGAATCAGAAAGAGCTTTACCTGCAATCAGCGATCGCATTCGCCAATTGCTAATTAAACTGGGAATGCCCAAAGAGCATTTTGTAATTCGCATGACTGGCTGCCCTAACGGTTGCGCCCGTCCCTATATGGCAGAGTTAGGTTTTGTGGGTAGTGCTCCTGGCGCATACCAAATGTGGTTAGGAGGCACCCCCGATCAGACCGAGCTTGCACAACCTTATGTGCAAAAAATGCCCATAGACACTCTAGAAGAATTTCTAGAGCCGCTTTTAATCTTTTTCAAACGCGATCGCAAATCCAAAGAAAGTTTTGGTGTTTTTTGCAATCGAGTAGGATTTGATGCCCTTCGTAAATTTTCTGAGACATATACACTAGGTAGCTACATGGAAGAAACAACTAAATCTAAATTTCGCAAAAATCAAAAACGAGTCAGTGTCCCTGATGAGCTTTTCCCTAAATTAAAAGAAGCTGCTCAAACTGAAGGAAGACCAATGAACCAGATTATTGCCGATGCTTTGAGTGAGTATTTCAATAAAAGTAAAAGTTCTTAGGCTAATCTAATTCATCCAATTTAAAAATTCAAAAAGCTCACGTCTATAAAAACGTGAGCTTTTTTTATAATAAATTTTTTCAGCCAAACTAACTATCTATCTGCTCTATCTCTCGCAAATTTGACAATCATTTCCCAACGGGATAAGGCACTAACTGCGGTTTCTTGCAAATAAGGATCTGCTGATGTGTCTTCAGAAAATTGAATTAGCTTTTGCTTTGCCCGCTCATCCTTAATTCCACCTAAAGCATTAAGAACTGCCACGCCAACAGCTACGTTCTCAGTAGATTCTAAAGATTCAATCAATACTTCCAAAGCAGGATTACCAATCGCCCCTAAAGCCATAACAGAAGAGATGTGTACGACTGGGTTGTCATCTTTTACACCTTGGCGCAAACCCTCAATACCCTCTTGCGGAAAATCCTTATCAGCATGCATAACCGCAACTTGGGCAAGAGCTTTAGCACAGCTAGCCTTAACCGTAGCATCATCGCTAGTCACCAAAGTTTTTATTAAGGAAGGAACAGAATCATGTCCAATCGCCCCTAACGTTTTAACAGAAGCCCTACGATAGACCATATCTTCATTCTCAAGATTAGCCATTAACTGAGGAATAGTATTTTCATCCCTTTGCTCAGCAATCTCGAATTGAGCAACCTGACGAATATTAGGATTGGGATGTTTAAGTTTTTCAAATAAAGAATCTAAAGTCATCTTCAAATATATGTAGTGCTTACCTACTGAAATACTAAATTAAATTATTTAGCAAAAAAAACAACATAACTTGAGCATAATCAGCCTTATAAAAAGTTTAATATGAAATGCTTGATCGAGAAAATTTTCAAAAACAATGAAGACTTACAGACTGCAACTCAAACTGACTAGAGTCAAAGCAACAGGCCATAAGTCTTCATTTAATTTAAGGGACTGAACGTTGCTAAATATTAGCTACGAAGTCCAAGCTCACAATGAAATCCTAGGATAAGGAATTGATTGCATAGTCAAGAAGAGCATTGTACTCAGTCAAAGCTTGAGCGGATAAATCGCGAGGAGCACAACCACGGTTACGTGCAAAGCTTAGAGCTTCAACGTAAGGAGCAGTAGGAAGGCTAAGAGCGCGGTATACTTCGCGTTGTCCAGCAATACCCCATTCGTCAAGAGGACCAGTACCACCAACAACTAGGCAGTAGTTAACTAGACGAAGGTAGTGAGTTACATCACGAAGACACTTAGCTTTGAAAGTGTCAGTGGAGTTAGCTTCACCAGAGTTGTTCAAGTAGCCATATTTTTTGATGCAAGCATCATAAGCTTCTTTAGCAACGTTATCTAGGTTAGCAGCCAACTTGTCAGCAGCTTCTAAACGTGCAGCAGCGCGTTGAAGACTACCTTGTACGGATTCTAAATCTGAAGTGCTGGGGAAACGTCCAGCAGCATCAGCAGCAGTAATAACTGTGCTTACAACTGATTTCATGTCAATATCTCCTGAATGGTTCTTGAAAGTTTTTTACTAATACTCATGCCAAATTTAAATGGCAAAAAGACAGCTAAATCCAAATAATGAATTTAAAACTAGCTGACAGCAGCAACAACGCGGTCGAAGTAGCTAGAAGCTTCAGCAACGATGCTAGCGCAACGGTCATCAACCACAGGAGAACCCATGATTTTAAGCTTAGAACCAGCAAGAGCTTCACTAGGTTGATCTTTAATATGAGCAACAGCTTGAGCTTTCATGATTCCAACAGCGCGAGCAGTTGAAGTAGTAGGAACTCCTAATGCAGCATAAGTTTCTTTTAAGCCATTTAAGCAACGGTCTTCAAGAACTGAAGCGTCACCAGCCAAAAGAGCATAAGTTACATAACGAAGAACGATTTCGCCATCACGAAGGCAAGCAGCCATGCGACGGTTAGGGTAGCAGTTACCACCAGCTTGGATAAGACCAGTGTTTTCACAAATCATTCCAGCGATAGCGTCAGAAACCATGCAGCTAGCGTTGGAAGCAATTGCGTTAACAGCGTCTAATCTTCTGTTACCAGAAGCGATGAACCCTTTAAGTTCATTTAGTTCAGCTCCGCCGATAGGAGCAGTTTTTGAATCAGCAGCGACTACTGCTCTAGAAAAAGCGTCAAGCATTGAGCTCTCCTTTAATAAAGTTGACAAATTTGTTTTATTTATCGAGACGGTTGTTTACCTCAACCCGTCGATTTAAAAGATAATTTATTTCGGGGTCAGAGGTCTCACTTATCACGAAGAAAGTAATAATCTGTAATGTTAAAGTAAACTCTGTTACAGAAATCGCCCGTTTTTCCTAATCTAGCGTTCACTCGATTCG
>CALKUU010000156.1 GCA_937996665.1 uncultured Xenococcaceae cyanobacterium
GCATCTGCATAAGGAGGCTCTTTGGCAAAGTTGCTGCGGTTATAATAAAAAACTCTTACTGCTGCTTTGAGAACATTAGCGTAAACATCTTGATCGATCAAAAAGGCGTGCGAACGTTGTTTGGTTTTTGTATCGTATACATAGTATTGTCCAGGTGTCTTAAATTCTGAAAAATCTACCCACCAGCCGCGATCGCCAGAGGATGCTTGTACTTTTCCTTGTTCCCATTGTTGAGGCTCAGCTTTGTCTACTACTTGATGATCTTGCCAGCGACGCAACTCAAAGACTTTGCCTGGTTGATATTGGGCATTAGCGTTAAACCCTTGCTGGGGATCGGCAATAACTACGACTTTAGAATCTTGTGGTCTATAGCCAAACTGATCCACCATAATATGCGGAGAAGACTTAATTTCTAAGCCAGTCTTGGGATCTTTTGTTTGCAAAGATTTATTTTGAACATAGCCAAAATCGAAGTTGCTATTGGGTTTTGGTTCATAGTTTTTCGACTCCACTTTGTTCGCTAATTTACAGCCAGCAAAAAGGAAGCTCAATATGAAGATAATCTGGAAGCGATTCAAAATTTTCTTGAACAATAAACTGTTTAATTTCAAAATAGTCATATGAAAAAAATTTTGCTTATACTTCTGCTGAATTTTTTTGATAACTTTTAGAACGATGATTGATAGCTACTAAAAGTTGCAGTTTTTTGAACATTATAGGATATGGATTAAGACAGATTAAGGATCTTCAAGTGTTTGAGAAGAATTAGCAGGTTACTGAATTAGGAATACTCTCTGAAATTTATGATTAATGTTGGCAGCTAATTTTGTTGATTAGGATTGCATCATCTAGACATAATCGCTATTGTCAATATTATTAGTCGATATGGATTCTAATGCTTTATGAAAGTTGCGCTGTTTAGCACTAAGCAATATGAACAAAAGTTTTTTACTGCTATAAATCAAACTTATGAGCATGAATTATGTTTTTTGGCTCCTCGTCTTGATCTAGAAACGGTTAACTTGGTTCAAAATTTTCAGGCTATTTGTGTATTTGTTAATGATGTTTTAGATCGGGCTGTTTTAACCAAGTTAGCAAGCCAAGGAACTAAGATTATTGCTTTACGCTGCGCTGGTTATGACAATGTTGATTTACAGGCTGCCCAAGAATTGGATTTAACCTTAGTTCGTGTGCCTGCCTATTCACCTTATGCTGTTGCTGAACATGCGATCGCTCTAATCCTGACTCTCAACCGCAAAATTCATCGGGCTTATAATCGCGTGCGCGAAGGTAATTTTTCTCTTAATGGGCTACTTGGTTTTGATTTGCACGGCAAAACAGTAGGAATTATTGGCACAGGTAAAATTGGTCGCATTACCGGTCAAATACTGCATGGATTTGGTTGTGAGGTTGTGGCTTACGATCCTTATCCGAATCAAGAATTTGCCAATCACTTTGCGACCTATCTCGAATTTGAGCAGTTACTTGCTCGGGCTGAAATTATCTCTCTTCATTGTCCTTTAACTAAAGATAATTATCATTTAATTGATCAAAAAGCGATCGCTCAAATGAAGCCTGGAGTGATGTTAATTAATACTAGTCGAGGTGGTTTAATTGATACCAAAGCAATTATTAGAGGCTTAAAATCTAAAAAAATTGGCTATCTAGCTTTAGATGTTTACGAACAAGAGAAAAACCTTTTTTTTGAAGATCTTTCCTCAGAAATAATTCAAGATGATCTGTTTGAGCGACTCTTAACTTTCCCTAATGTAATTATCACAGGACACCAAGCCTTTCTAACTAGTGAAGCTTTGGAAAACATTGCCACTACTACTCTCAGTAATCTCACAGATCTTGAACAAAATAAAACCTGCGCCAATCAAATTAAATTTTCTGAGTAAATATCCTTAGAAGATCTCTCTACTTCTTGATTAGCTAACAATTAAATTAGTGACTTAAATTAGCTATCTTGATTAATTATTTGGGTTATTGGGACTAGTGATTGCTAAGACAAGACTAAACTACCATTGCCAGCAGTCACTTTTCCGATCTGATAGGCGGCAATTTGTTGTGATTCAAACAAACTTAAAGCACTTTCTACCTGGCTTGGGGGAACAATAACCACAAACCCAACCCCCATATTAAAGGTTTCGAGCATATCCTCCGAAGATATTTCGCCAGTTTGTGCGAGCCACTGAAAAATTGGGGGAACTTCCCAACTATCAAGCTTAACGGAGATTGATTGACCCTGATTAAGACAACGAGGTAAGTTTTCTGGTAATCCACCACCAGTTATGTGTGCCATGCCGTGAATATCTATGCCCTGCTTGAGCACTGCCAAAATTGACTGTACATAAATTTGAGTTGGGGTTAATAACTCTTCGCCTAAAGTTTTACCTCCCAAAATGTCTGGCTTGTAATCCCAGCTCAACTTGCCATTCTCAATAATTTTGCGAACTAAACTAAAACCATTGCTATGAACCCCAGAACTGGCTAAAGCGATCGCAACATCATCAATCTGAATTTTAGAGCCATCTAATAAGTTTGCTTTTTCAACTACACCTACGCAAAAACCAGCTAAATCGTATTCTCCTAACTGATAAAAGCCTGGCATCTCTGCGGTTTCTCCACCCAAAAGAGCGCAACCACTTTGAAGACAACCTTCCGCAATTCCCTTAACCACACCAGCTAATTCTGACGGCTGAAGTTTCCCTGTTGCCAAATAATCAAGGAAAAATAGAGGTTCTGCACCCGATGTCAAAATATCATTGACGCACATTGCTACCAAGTCAATACCTACCGTGTCATGGCGTTGAAGCTCTTGCGCAATTTTTAGTTTAGTTCCAACTCCGTCTGTTCCTGACACGAGGACTGGTTGTTGATAACCAGGCGGCAATTCAAAACAACCACCAAAACCTCCTAAACCTCCTAATACTCCTGGGCGATAAGTTTTTTGGACGTCTTGACTTATTTGATTAACAAAGTCTCGTCCAGCTTCAATATCAACGCCAGCTTCTTTATAGTCCATGCTTACAGTTGGAATTTAGAGGAAAATATTTTCTAGAACAAAATAACTCTACAACGGTAGTCGAACTAAGTAAATAAGAGTTAAAAGCTGATCTCGATAATTTTTGATGTTTACCTAAAATTAATCTAATTGTGGTTTTTACTTATTAGGAAGAGTAATAAAGTTGAAACAATATAAGTTTTAGTTATGTTAATTATAATTTTTTACTATTCTTTATTTAATCTGCATAAAAAAAATTTTTAAAAAATATATTACATGTGAAATTTGCTTGCTACACTGGATTCAGTAAGAGAATCGGTGCTTTAAGTTCTCTAATTGATTTAAATTGATTCTCCAAATTTAATAAAAAACATTTACTTAGTTAACAAAATCGAAAATGCGTTTTCAATATTCGTTCCTTAGCTTATCTCTCGGACTATTTACCCTGTTATCTTCTTCCTTTGTTTCTGTTGCTAATGCTGCAACATTGGAGCAAAATTCGAACGAATCTTCTCTGTCTTTTACTTCACAACATTTAATTCAAAAACAGAATTCATTGACTAGTGATTTGTCATCTTGGTCAGAAAAGCAGCCATTTCAGATTGCTCAACAGACCTATCGTGGTGGCGCTTCTTGGTACGGACCAGGTTTCCATGGTCGTTTAACTGCTAACGGAGAGACTTTTAATTCTAACCATTTAACCGCAGCTCATCGCACTTTGCCTTTTGGGACTAAATTAAGAGTTACTAATCTCAATAATGGTCGTTCGGTTGTCGTTCGTGTGAACGATCGCGGTCCTTTTATTAAAGGTAGAATTATCGATCTTTCTGCTGCTGCTGCTCGTCGAATTAAGATGATTGATAGCGGTGTTGCTTCCGTTAGAGTCGAAGTAATGAAGTAAAAAATACGCAGCCTTGATTTTTAAATGGGTGATCTTGGCGATCGCAAATCACCAGAGTTGAATTGCAAAAAAGTTTCACCACACGCACTTAGAGCCATAGTTGTCTAACGAGTATTTAGGTAACTGTGGCTTTATCTGATGGGGATGAATCTAGAGATGTATTTACTTCAACTAGATCGTAAACAAATTTCTGTTGATCAAAAGTATAATCATCCCCTAAAAATTCAATAATTCGAGTAGCGTCATCTTGGGCATTTTGTAAGCAGGTTGAGGCACCAGGAGAAGGAGTAACATTAAACAAAATCTTCTCTCCCAAAATTTTGGCTTCTCCCATTTCCAAACTACGGGTATTCAAATTAACAATTTGAGGTCGAACACCGCCATAGCCATGAGCAAATTTTAAATCTTTCAAAGTCATAGAGGGGACAATTCTTTTGACTTGCTTAATAAATAACCTTTTGCCAATCCAAGGTAAATCGTAAATAAGATTGAGCAGAATATATCTCAAAATAGTTAAATCTGCCAAGATTTTAATAAAACTGAAAATTGCTTTAAAGCTTAAACCCGCAGTTTTAAAATATTCCCAAATCGTTGCATAATTACGTCGTTCTAACATTGGCAAAACTTTGGCAGTAGGACCAAAACGAGTAATGTTGGGGTCGTCTACTTCTGGATCGCCATGAATCGCAGCAAAGGGCAATTTTTTTAATTGCACTGTATAAACCTTACCCTTCAAAACAGAAGGAGCATAATAAAAACTACCAGCTACACTCAGCAAGGCATAGTCTTTGCCATAACCTAAGGATTTAGCTAGTAATAAACTATGGGCGCCAGCTTCTACCGCTATAGTTTTAGCCTTAATAGTTTGTTGAGAGGTTTGAATTAGATAATAACCATCTTGCCGAGAAATTTTAACTACCTTTTGCTTAAACATTACATCGATAGCTTTACTGTCATCTGCCAAAGCTTTATCTAAAAAAGATTGAGATAGTTTTTGAAAGTTAATCGTGTAACCTTCCTCGGTAAATAAGGCTAGAGTTTCTTCATTGGTATCCCTAGACTCTAAAACTTTTGGTTCAATCTCGGCTATTTCTTGTTGATTAATTAATTTAAGGTTGGGAAAAAGTTCTTTAAATTCTTCGTATCTGGTTTTGAGCTTAGCAACTTGTTCTGTTCCTACAGCTAAAACCATTTTGTGATACTTGGTATAAACTTCTTGTGGTTGATCGTTAGACAATAAATAGTTTTTGACTAGGGTTGCCGCTCGGTTAACTTTATGGGCTTTTTCGAGAGTGTAATTGGTTTCGATATCGCCAAAGTGAAGTGTTTGGCTATTGTTACTTTTACGAGAATTGACTAAAGCCACCTCAGAGTTTTTTTCGATTAGAGCAATGTTAGAGATGTTTGTATACTGACTCAGGGTATAAAGTAGTGCTGTTCCGCAAACTCCACCGCCTATAATTGCCACTTCATAAGGTTCTTGGCTCATTGTATCAATTAATAAATTATTTTAATTACTGTACTAGTCCTGATTACAGTATATATTTCATCAATATTTTTAAGATTTTTACTTTTTGGAGAGCAGCATCAAGCTGTGCTTATCTTATTTGTTGATATTTTGAACCGAAAAATTAGCACCTTAAGTAACTAGATTTTCTAGTCAAGAAAAAGAGTAAACCACTAAATATCAACATTAGTGATATATTCACGCTCAAGAATGCAAGAGGAAGGTTCGCTTAAATTACAAAATAAATTTTATTCCGAATCTTCTAATTTTGCTAATTCTTCTACTAAAATACCTACGGTTTTTCTAATTTGTTCTTCTGTATGATCGCAAGTAATAAAAAATCTCAGTCTTGCTCCATTCTGGGGAACAGAAGGATAAATCATGAAGGGAACATTAATACCTTGTTTAAAAAGATTTTGAGAAAGCTGAATAGATTTTAAGGAATCGCCGACAATTATAGGAACAACAGGTGAGTCTTGACTCATTCCTGTGTTCAGACCTTTTTCTTTGGTTAAAGAGAGAAATAGTTTGGCATTTTCTTGTAATTTGGTCGCTCTTTGTGGTTCTGCTTCTAAGACTTGGATCGCAGCTAGCGTTGCACCTGCGTTAGGTGGAGACATGCCGACACTAAACACAAATCCTGGAGCGGTATATTTGAGATATTCGACTAACGCTTGTGAGCCAGCAATATAACCACCGCAACTGGCAAAAGATTTACTTAAAGTGCCCATCCATAAATCGACGTCACGAGGGTTAGCTCCAAAATATTCACTAATCCCTTTGCCTGTGTCGCCAATTGTTCCCATTGAGTGGGCTTCATCGACCATTAAAAAGGTTTTGTATTGCTTTTTTAAACGAATGAAGTTTGGTAAATCGGCAATATCTCCGTCGGTGCTGTAGACACCTTCGATGACAATCACAACTTTTTGATAGCGATCGCGACGATCTTGCAAAATCTTTTCTAAGGTCTCAAAGTCGTTGTGCGGAAAAGCAACTAAGCTGGCTCCTGACAAGAAACAACCTTGGAGAATACTGTTATGAGAAAGTGCATCATAGAGAACTAAATCATCTTTGCCAAATAAATGACCAATCGTGGTTACATTGGTGGCATGTCCACCAACGAGAACAATACTGTCATCTACGCCAATAAACTTGGCGATCGCCTGCTCTAATTCCCGATGCAGAGGTTTTTCTCCTGCAATTAAACGACTAGCACAAGCTGAAGTCCCATACTGAGCGATCGCATCTTTGGCAGCTTGATCCACCTGAGGATTGCCACACATACCTATATAGTTATAGGTTGCGAAATTAATGAATTGTCTACCTGCAATGGTTGTTGTATCGTTGACAATTTTTTCCTGCGCGAGAAAGAAAGGATTGCCCTCTCCTAGTGCTTCGACTTGAGCAAGATCCTGTTGTAATTTTTTATATTCTGGTATCTCTTCAAAAAGATAATATTCTTCTTTTATAGTCTGACCAGATAAAGAACCATTTTGATGGTGACCATTCTGGCTAAAACCGTTCAAAGATTCATTACTATTGATGTCTAGGGTTGGTAAACTCGAAACTACATCTAACCCATTTGTGCCATTGACTCCAAAATCACCATTTTGTCTGGGGGTAGCTAAATAGATAGATAAATCCTTAATGTTCGAGTAGTCCCATAGTAGCGTCGGAGAAAGGCGACATCCTAGGTAATTTTCCAACTCTCCCGAGAGATTGATAGCAGCAACTGAATCTAATCCATAGTCGGCAAAATCTTTGGTTGAATCTATTTCTTGTGTATCTATCTCCAATAAGCGAGCGATTTTATCGATCAGCCAACTTTTAATGGCATCTTGACTGGGATAAGTACCAGAGATTGCCACATCATTTGATTTTTTTATCTTCAGGGCTGATTCACCCTCGTTATTATTCCAGGCTTCGTTTACTAGTGTCATTAACCTACTCCTTACACCACTTTATGAGCAAATTGTTTTGCTTCTAGCTGACACCCATTTTGGACTATCTTTATGATTATGTTGGTTATTCTGCCATGAACTGTCAGCAAGTTGCCAATATTTAATGCAAAATCATAATTCAAAATTATGTTCAACCTTATTTAAGCTACAAATTCTAACCATAAACAACCCCTGCTAACAATATCAAAAAGATTAGCAGGGGTTGTGTAAACTTGCTTAAGTCTTTGTATCAAAGTAATCTGAGTCTTCAATGAAGATTATCTGAATTATCTCTGAAACTTGTAAAAACTGTTAGCTAGCGATATATTCTCGTACATATGATCTTCTTCGTTTGAGTTGAGCTAGTGCTTGATGTTCAAGCTGACGAACTCGTTCGCGACTTAAATTCATTCTCTGTCCAATTTTGGCAAGAGATAATTCTTTCCCATCTTCAAGACCAAAGCGAAGACATATAACTTCTCTTTGGGCTTCAGGTAAGTCTGCCATCAAACGGAATAAGTCTTGCTTTAATAGCTCTTGGGTCGCGTATTTATCCGGAGAAATGCCATCATCTTCTAGAAGTTCTGACAATTCTGTATCTTGGTTATCGCCAACTCTGACATCTAAGGAGATTGGTTGGAGTGCGATGCTGAGATACTCACGAATTTGCTTAGTTTCTAGACCCAAATCTTGGGCAACTTCGTCAGGAGTTGCAATTCTTCCTAACGATTGAGATAAGACTCTCTGGGTTTTTTTGATTTTATTAAGCTTCTCGGTTATGTGGATTGGTAGGCGGATAGTACGAGCCTGTTGTGCGATCGCTCTAGTAATCGCTTGACGAATCCACCAATAGGCATAGGTAGAAAACTTATAACCCCTAGTCGGATCAAATTTTTCTACTCCTCTTTCTAAACCAAGGCTTCCTTCTTGGATTAGATCGAGAAATTCCATGTTACGTTTTTGGTATTTTTTCGCGATCGCGACTACCAAGCGTAAATTGGCTTCAATCATTTTCTTCTTGGCTCGTTGTCCTAATTTAACAACCCTGTCTAGTTCTGTTTCACTCAATTGAACTAACTCAGACCATTCCTTCAGACTTAGCTGGGTATCCAGCTTTTTTTCTTCTTCTTCTTTCGTTTCTAACAGGATCATCATTGCCTGTACCTGCTTACCTAAAACAATTTCTTGTTCGTAGGTGAGCAAGGGTACCCTACCAATTTCATGCAAATAGGATCTCACCATGTCGGCAGAGAAATTTACGTTTTTTGTTTGTTTGTTGATGTTGGCTTTGGGCATTTTACAGTTATGACTCCTTAACGTGTAAAAACTAATACGGATCGATGAGTATGAATTACAGATTTCAATTCTTTGCAGAATCAAGTTTTGATCATCAACTTATTAGCGATGTTAATATCGCTATCGATCTTTTCGATGTACTTCTCAAGTGACTAATTATTTAGACTATTGTCTGAATAAAAAAGTTCATTTTTCTCTTAAATAACTTAATTGAATTTTTGAACTTAATTCTGCTAAACCAAAATCGCTCAAATAATTGTTCTAGCTTTAATAATTAGTCTTAAGTCCACACTAAACGGATTGGTTTTAAGTTGGCAATTCAAGATTACCGATCTTGCTAAAATTTCTAATTAACTTATCTATTTAGTTAAGCAAAGAGTTCCAATTTTTTGCTTAACCATTCCTGAATTATTGATAAGAAA
>CALKUU010000157.1 GCA_937996665.1 uncultured Xenococcaceae cyanobacterium
TTTCCACCTCGTTTGTCTGGCTCAATGGTAATTCTTTCTCGATAACTCATGGTTTTAATGATTTATATCTCTATATCGACTGTATTTTATCCAAGCATTCTCATCAATTTATTTTTCGGACAAGTCTATTGAATGGTCATCACTTTAACCCTCTAATATTCCTAATCCTATCTATCACTCTTGAAAAACCTGATCTCCAGTTAAATTTAACTCTGAAAAACTAGGAGAAACAATTTTATCTTTGTCTCGAAACTGAGTTACCTGGTACTCATCATCAACCAGGGAATAAAGAGAAATAGTGGGTTGCTTAGGATTGCCAATGTAACGCCTACCACCCAAACCCCGATAATCCACAATCCAATATTCTTTAATGCCAATTTCCTCGTAATCTCTCACTTTTGTTAAATAATCGTCCCGCCAATTACTGCTGACAATTTCGATTACTAAAGGAATAGAAACACTATTTTGAACTGTGGAGTATTTTTCCCACAGAGGCTCATTAGCCAAGTTATCCCGATTGAGAACCAAAATATCAGGTGAATAACCTGTTTCTTGAGCTGCTACTTTGACTAATGCTTGTTTGGGAATAAAGTAAGGCAAATGCAAACGGCGAAATTCGAGAGTAAATTCTGTAGCTAAAAATCCAACTATTTCTTCGTGTTTGCCTCTAGGTTGCATTTCTTTGATAACTCCGTTGTGCAGTTCATAATTTTCCCCGTCTGGTTTCCATTCCGCAAATTCGCTAAAAGTTATTAACTCAGGTAAAGCCTGTACCATCTTGATTGAATTTTTTTCTGACTTGTCTATCTAAATCTTAGTACTTCATCTTTCTTCCTGCTGGATACCCTCGCTTTAGCGATGGGAGGAAAGCAGGGCAGGGTTTGACTGCTCTCCTTTTTTCAATTTAGATCTAAAATCTTTAAATATCAGGGCTTTCCCAAGTTGTACAATAGTTTTGTACTGAAAAGCGAAAACCAAGCAGTAAGTACGATGCACCTTGAAAACACAGCGTATAGGGTTCTAGACAGAACAGCGTGTCTAGGTAAAACACTGTCGCGGCAAGTACAAAAAGCAATTGTTTGCTGAAACCGTACCGCAGGGCTTGCGGGATCGGGCTGTTGAAATACAGCAAAGGTCTGTGGACGTACCAATGTCGGGGGCATAAGTCTAACTTGTGTCTAGATATGTGCGGATGAAACAGAAAAATCTAATCGTGAGGTTAGGAATCCCCCGATTTATCGGTGGGAGGATGTCAATTCTTGCTAATCATTAGTACTCTAAATTGTTGACATTTTAGGCAAAATCAAAACCTTAACCTTTTTTGCCGTGGCAGTTAAAAACTAAAAGTAGTTCTGATCGTGCCAATTACCAAATCCTCATTAGCCTGGTTATTATCTGGCGCGGAAATCCAGACCACTCCAGGAGTAATCGCAATATTGTTATTGACCTTGTATTGATAAAAAGCCTCGACATGTAAAGATAGATCTTCATCTGCATCCAATCCCTCAATAGTCGATCGCGTCACAGTCGGCTCTAAACCCACAATCAAACCAGCCACACTTCCTTCTTTCCCAAGATCTGGAAGAGCAATCGTTAACGCTGTACTCCATATATTCTGGCGACCTCGATCGCCAGTGTCCCCAAAAGTAGCTAAAGTTGATACCTGCGATAAAGTTCCCCAACCACCAATCACCAAGCGATCGCTAATCGCCCAAGAAAGATCCAAACCATAGGAATTACTCACCGTGGGGATGCCATCAGCAAAAATATCACCCCCAAAAGCATTATTGGTTGTCAAAGACTGAATGTTAGCGTTTTGGCTACCCGTACCAGAATCACTCTGATTACGTCCGCGTACATAGGTAAAAGCTATATCTAAATCTTTAACTGGGGTGAAAAATACCTGAGCGATCGCGCTAAAAGGTTCTTCAAATAAACCACCCTGATCTGGGTCATTTGCCAAAGAACTTAAATACCCACCACTGATTTCTAGGCGATCGCCAATTTTATAGTTAATGCCAATCCCTGCATCCCCAGGGGCAAAATAAATCGAATTGCGTGTCCCAAACAGAGATATAGCTCCTGAACTACCATCCCCATCCAGAAAATTGACAGTGTTCACGAAATCATCCGCTTCAACCCCCGTTGTCCCTACCAAGATTTCTAGATTATCGGTAACAGGAAAAGAATAGTAGAGAACTTCTAGCTCAAGATTGTTATCTCCTGGCTGATCAAAACTAAGCACCCCTTCAAAACTGCTATTTTCTGGATCTAAATTAGTAAAATTGCCTGCGGCTAAACGAGTAAACAAGAGATCGGAGCCGCTAAAGCTAGTGTTGAGGTCTAGTCTTAGGCGATCGCCAAAAACAGTATTGGCGCTATTTTCTCCACTAACTTGTCCGCTTAGTCCAAAAACCGCTTCTCCTTGCAATTTGGTAGTTGTCGAAAATTGAGTTAGTTCTAACTCAGTGGTACGAGCAGTTAAACCATCTGTTTTGCCTCGCAAGATCGCTAACTCTGCCTGAAATTGCTGCATTAATTTCAGAAGAGTATCAATATCTTCTGCGGAGACATCTTGAGAGTTGCCAATTCCAAGTTCAATTTTGTCGAGACAAGCATTTAAACCAGCAGCAAATTCTAAGCGCGATACTTTTTGATAGCCTCGGTAAGTTTTGTTGGGGAACCCCACCAGACAGTTGTAGCGATCGGTCAAATTAACTAAGGCTTCATAAGACCAATCAGTAGGACTAACATCTCGTAAATCTTTGACCCCATTTACTTCGGCGAGGGGGTCGGGAAATTGTTCAGTGGTTTGCTGTTGATTATTTTGACCAAGATTAATCGGCTCAAAAGTAGTTACGCCAGAATTTTTTAACTCTTGAGTGGTTGAATTTTGAGGAGAGTTTGACCATTGATAATCGTCTGAGGACACTTTTGGCAATGGCAAATTTTGAGTCACGGGCGATCTCTTAAATTCTCGATCCTCAATAACAGGACTAGCCTGAACTGCATTCGTAAGTACAGCACTACCCAAGGTAACAACAATAGTAGTTAAACCAATTTGCTCGAACATCGTAATTATGAAAAATTTTCCACACCGAAAAATCGTGTACTTGCCCAGAAACCACTTAAAAACTAAGCTTAGACACTATTATGCAAGCCGTTTTTGCTTCTACTTAAAAACTGTTGAATAAATACAGAACCATAAAAACTAAGTTCTGATCTTCAGTTAACTAGCATTTTGAGACGTTGATATTCTCTCACTATCCGATTTACTTGAAAATAGCCCATTTTTCTGATTTAGTTGCTAAATATTGCCGTAAACATACAGCTAGGAAGACTTTTCCTCTAACTAGGGCTATTTTATATAACTTTACATTTCTATGGTTATAGTCAAGCTATTTTCTTTAACAAGACAAAAGTCAAAAACTCTATCTATCAATAGAGATAATTTATAAAATCATCATCTATATTGAGTTTTTCTAGTGGGTAATATTCAGTATTGTTTAGAGGTAAAAGCAAATTTTGATATTTGACTAAGGCAAGATTTTTATTGCTTAATTCAATAATAGTTGGTGATCTTTTTTGCAAATAATCAATGATTATTTTTTCTGCTTCTATTTTGTGATTATTATTTGAATTATTGGTGATTGTTCCCAATCTTAGATAAAAATCGTTATCAATATCCTGTTCTCTTTGATGATATTTATGTAAGAAATTATATTGCTGACAATCGTAACGAAGCTGATTAAAATCTGTGGTTATTTCTTGCTCAATACTAGACCAACCAATAATAATAGGTATCAACTGATTGTTGTCAGAATTTTGAAGTTGAAAAGAGCGATTGGTTGGATGTTTTCTTCGGCTTAAAAATTGATAATCTACATCCTGTTGGTAACCACCAAATCTAATCTTGAGGGGTAAAATTTTAGTATTACTAAAGTAGGATAGTAAACCCGAAAAGTCTGAGTATTTAAGCTCATTCCTATGCTTATAAAACCATTTATTAACGATTCCTTTAGCTATTTTTAAACCTTCGCAACCAATAACTGTGCCGTGAACTTGGTCTAAATCATAAGGAATAAAGTTGTTGCCATAAATGTTATCAAGCTGTTGTTGAACATCCCTAATTAATAAACTTAATTTATCTGGTTTATCACGATAGTAAGCAACTAAACTTATTCCTGGTAAATCAGGAATATCTAGGTCTTGGTTATTTATCTCTAGAGGCATGAGATTGAATCAAAGATCGCTCAAAAATTTTGTGAAGTTGGAGATAAGTCCAATAATTAACTGTTAGGCAGGCTGCAATTTAGGCTTAATGATCTTCTGTCCATTGGCTATAAGGATGTTTAACCAAATTCGAATTAAAATACTTGCGATCGCTTACTTGCTTATCAATCCAATCGGGTAAAGAAACGACTTGATCTTCAGTTTCTAATTCAACTTCAGCAATAATTAAACCTTGATTTTCTCCTAAAAATTCATCTACTTCCCAAATAAAATTCTGGTAGGGAATCTTATACCTAATTTTCTCAATTAGAGGGCGATCGCAAAGAGTATTCAGCATCTCTTCAGCATCGGCGACAGGAATCTGATACTCAAATTCAGGTCGAGCAAAGTTAACACTAGGCCCTTTAATGGTTATGTATCCCTCTTCTCCAGCAATTCTGACCCGAACTGTTTGTTTTCCTACCGTGGCAATATAACCTTGGCAATAGCGTTTGCCTGGAGCAAGATTTTTCCATTCAGTGCCTTTGACTAAATATTTGCGTTCGATTTCTATGCCCATTGTTTATTGATTACTTAATCTTTGGCTAGTTAATGTGTTTGCCCAACGTATGATGCAGATCTCTACCCACAAGTGGTATAGCTAAATCAAAATATGAAATTATTAGATTTCACACTTTGCAAGAAATTCTGCCAAGACAATTATCAATTAACCATTAACAATTAACAATACCCAGCAAGTTACTCACCATCAATGAATCAAATCTATACTCGCTTTGGCAAATTGGCACTGGTAAATATTGCCTCAAATTTGATGATTCCCTTGGCGAGTTTAATTGATTTAGCTTTTTTAGGACATTTATCAGAAATTCGTCATTTAGCAGGTGTAGCGATCTCAACTGTCCTCTTCAACTACATTTATTGGACTTTTGGCTTTCTGCGGATGGCAACCACGGGAACAACTGCTCAAGCCAGAGGAAGGGGAGACGAGCAAGAAGTACAGGTGATTCTTTGGCGAAACTTGGCAATCGCTCTTTTGATTGGGATTGTGATTTTGATTTTGCAGCAACCCTTAAGAAATCTTGGGTTTGCTCTTCTTCATACCGAAGCTGATGTTTTGGCATCTGCTCAAGCCTATTACGATGCTTTGATTTGGGCGGCACCTGCTACCTTGCTTAATTTTGTCTTGTTTGGCTGGTTTTTAGGTAATGAGCAAAGTAAACAAGTTCTGTTACTTTCGATCACCGATAAAGGAACTAATATCGCTCTTGATTACCTATTTATTGTCAAATTAGGTTGGTCTAGTGCTGGGGCTGGTGGGGCAACGGCAATTAGTCAGTATGTGAATTTATTACTGGGTTTGTGCTTAGTTTGGCGTTATCTTCCTTGGGGGAAATGGCACTCTGTAGCTAGACAAATCTTTGACCTGGCTCAGTTAAAAACTGTGTTTGCGCTTAATCGTGATATTTTGCTGCGTACTTGGGCTTTAGTATCTACTTTGGCTCTGTTTACTAATTTGAGTTCTACACTGGGAACAACAATTTTGGCAGCAAATACTTTGCTTTTGCAGGTAATTTCGATTGCATCCTATTTTATTGATGGGATCGCTTTTGCCACTGAAAGCTTAGTGGGATATCTCCATGGAGAGGCTAATTATCAACAACTAGCCAAAATAATTAAATTGGCAGGTCTAAGTAGTTTAGCGATTGGCTTAAGTATTGCTGGTTTGTTTTGTCTTTTCTCAGAGTATTTATTTGGCATTTTGACTAATCATGGGGAGGTTATTGTCCAAGTTGAGAGTTATGTCTTGTGGCTATTACCTGTGTTGGGGTTTGGGGCGATCGCTTATATGCTAGATGGTTATTTTTTAGGTTTAACTGCGGGGAAAACGATTCGTAACTCCATGATCATCTCGTTTCTGATTGGTTTTTTGCCTTTAGCAATTGTTGCCTCGTATCTGCAAAACAGTCAGATATTGTGGTTGGCTTTAGTCTGTTTTATGGCAGCTAGGGCAATTACTTTAGGTCTTAATGTTGCTAGGTTTGTTCATGTTTCTTAATTAGCTTGATGATATTGGGTTAGTCAAACAGTAATCAGATATGCCTACTAATAAAACCCAGAGAAATACTTCCTTTTATAGATTGGTTGAAATGTTTTAGCCTAATCAAAAATTAGGTTGCGTTGAAACATGCCTAAATTTAGTTCTACACTTTGCCCTAACCAATAGGCATATTCAGTGTGGTCTTTAAGGTCATCACCGGTAAGACCATGGATAAAAATTGTGAGACCTTTTCTATTGGCATCTAGCCATGGGATGAACTGATCGAAGTGCTTGGCATTAAAGGTTACTTGGCAACTCCACTTTGGATGTGGCCCTACCGACTTTCTGTGAAATCTGCCTATTTTTAAGTCAAAATTTTGCGCTATCTGGTCACAGACACCACGAGCAACTTTTTCACTTTCTGAGTCGAAGTACACATGGGCATGGTAGTTGTTGTGTAGATTAATCGGTCGTTTTATTTCAGTCATAGTTTTAGGAATTTTGTTCAGTATCGTTAGTAATGATTTTGTTTCAATGTAATTATTATGATTGATTCCTAACAAATTGATAAGATGAGAAAATAGAATATAATTTATTCTTATTTGGAATAAATAAGCCATGGATCGCCTTGCCTGCATCAAAAGTTTTGTTCGGACAGTCGAAACGGGAAGCTTTTCCGCAGTTGCGAAAGAACTGCAAACGACTCAACCGACCATCAGCAAGCAAATTGCAGCTTTAGAGAAATACCTGGATGTGCAGCTATTAATTCGCTCGACCCGCAAACTAACGCTTACAGAGGCGGGAACACAGTTTTATGCTCACTGCCAAGAAATTCTAGATAGGGTTGCGGCGGCTGAGGCGAGCGTGGGGAAACGGCAACAACCAAGTGGCACGCTACGAATCAATTGTCCTGTCACGTTTGGACAAATTATGATTATGCCTTACCTGAAAGCTTTTTTGAATCAGTATCCCCTGATTGAGTTGGATTTAATGATGAGCGATCGCATTGTGAATGTAGTAGAGGAAGGCGTAGACTTAGCCATTCGCATTGGCACAAATAAAGACACTTCTTTAATTGCCGAACGTATTGGCACGACCAGATTAGTCCCTGTTGTTGCGACGAGTTATTTACAAGAGGTCGATGAACCAAAAACACCCAAAGAGTTATGCAATCATAATTGCATTGTTTATACTCGATCAGAAACACCTAATGAATGGCGATTTCAAAATCTCTCAGGTCTATCTGAAGTCATTAAAGTGAAAGGGAATGTCAGAGTCGATAATTCGGTAGCTATTCGTCAGGCTGTGTTGTCAGGTTTAGGAATCGTTTTTGCCCCAATTTGGTTAGTTGGAGATGAACTCAATACTGGCAAGCTCAAGATGCTTTTAGCTGACTACTCAACTAATCCGATGCCTATTTATGCGGTTTATCGTAGAGGAAGATTTCAACCTGCTAAAGTATCTTGTTTCATCGAATATTTAGCTAATGAGTTTAACAATAATCCCTGGGTTTCTGATGCCGATTTAGATGAGAGCAAACTAATAGTTAAAGCTAAACAATAGGAATATTGTTCGAGCTAGATTTGCTAATCTTGATCAACTTAAAGTAGTTGATAACTCTTTAATGATATTTTTCGATAAATAAAACTACTTTGAACCTTAAAGTCAACTACTCATGACTTTTTTTATTTTTGCTAAGTCACTTTTCTCGAATCTTCTTTCCAATTTAGAAATATTTTTTCTATTTGAAAGGGTTTCTGTCTAACCGATAGAGGTTATAAGCTATCAAAAACTATCTTTGTTCCTACAAAGCAACTACTCGATAATGCTTATGCATGTTTTGGAAAATTTTCCGCAAAAACGTTACAAAAGAACAATACAAAATGGCAATCTTTAGATATTCTTAACAAAGATAGAAAATGCGTAATTATACGGAGACCGTTCAATCGGTTCGTTTAAGCAGACTATCAGATTTGGGTATAGCTAATCCCAATGAAAAATTTAGTTAAACATCAAGGATTTTTTACGTATGACTACGCATTATTTGTCAGGAAAACCTGTCTTGGTTACAGGTGGAGCAGGATTTATCGGTTCTCAATTAGTCAGCGATTTGCTGGCGATTGGAGCCGATGTGACTGTAATCGACAACGAGTCTAGAGGATCAAAATCTAATCTTGAAGACGTGGGTTTCGAGATTAAAGACAACCAAAATTACTTCAATGCTGATCTACGAGATCCTGAAAACCAAAAGTATCTTCAAGGTTTTCACACAGTTTACAATTTGGCGGCAGACGTTGGTGGTATCGCCTATGCTCTCAGCCAAGGAATCAAAATCTGGAAAAATAACACCCTGATCGACGCCAATGTCTTTGAGAGTGCTCTCAAATATAAAATTCCTAATCTAATTCATGCTAGTTCCTCATGTGTTTATCCACTGGCACGTTCGTCAGCCCATCGAGGTCTTAAAGAAAATCAAGCTTGGCAAGGAGAAATGCATACGCTCTATGGTGCAGAAAAGCTGCTCAGCGAAAAAGCTCTCCAGATGCACGTACAGGGCAAGAGCAGTACCAACGCCGCGATCGTTCGTTTTCACAATGTCTATGGACCTCGTAGCATTATGAAAGGGAAAGGTGCTCAGGTTGTGCAAGCCCTTATCTCTAGGGCTTTAAACCATCCCACCCGAGATCTTGAAGTGTGGGGAAGTGGACGCCAAGGAAGAGACTTTATTTATGTCTCTGACATTACTAACTGGCTGGTTAATTTGTGGCTACCAGAAACTAACCAATTACCGACAGAACCAGTCCAACGTGGCTCAGGAATTAATACACCTATTCGCAATGTTGCTCAGCATATTCTTGACAGTCTAGACTTGGGCATTGACATCGAATATGTTCCTGTCCCAGATGAAGGCGAAAAAGGTCGCAAAGCCGATAATGCTCGCTTTAATTCTCTGTACTCGCATCTACCTGAGGCATTGACAATTGAAGAGGGTATTCGTCAATATATTGATTGGGCGATCGCTCATGAGAGTTGGTGGCAAGAGACTAAGGTTGAGAAGGTTAAGGAGCAAGTTTTCCCAGCGGCAGCTTAATGAAATTGAAGTTAATAGAATCACTGTAATAGATTCTGATCACGCTAAATCTAGCTAACGAAATGGGTATTCTGCGATTGGCTATTTGATGTAGTGCGATCGCGGACTCCCATTTTAGTTTTTATCTGACAATTTCTACACCGAAGTTGGCAAACAATTTACTAGCTAATTTGGTGAGTATTCGAGTATCCAAAATAATAGTTTAGCCATATAAAAAATGGGCTAATAGTGGCATATGTAGCTCTGTTGTCGAATAGCGCAGTCCGATGAAAACGTAAATTATTAATAAGTCATGTAGATATCCAATTCTGAGAGAATTCCTTTGCTATATTGATCGGCAATTTGACTATCAATTCCCAATATTGGTCATTGCTAAAAAATGTTGTTCTCTCAATCATGATTTTATTGTCCAGTGTTGCTGTTGCCGTCACGACAGCAAGTTGCGATCGCTCTCAACCTCAAGCATTGCAATTTCCCCAACCAAACACTGTCAGACAGTATCCCAAAACCGCTACCAATCAACCAAGAGGACTGTTCCTAAATAGTGCCAACCTGCCAACTCAAAAATGGTCGAGAATTGCCAAATTTATCCTCAATGATCCGACTGTCAGTGGGGCAAATATTGTCGTTCCTTGGTCAAAAGTAGACCGAGGAGTGGGGGCATCGCCTCAATATGATTGGAGCTATGTTTATCAGCAAGCCCAGCCTTGGATTGAGGCAGGGAAAACAGTAAATCTTTTGTTGTGGGGAGCAGCGCAAAAAGCCGAACAGGAATTTGAGGGCAAGTCAATTACTCCAGCTTATGTGTTGGCAAAAACACCGACCGTGACTTGTCAGTGCAAGGTAGATGGAAAGTGTTCACTAAATCCACCGCAAACCCCAGTTTTTTGGGATCAAGATTATCAAAAGCATTATCGTGATGTGGTGCAAGCCGCGATCGCTGAATTTAGTGATCAACCTTGGATCGGTTTTTTTCGCTTTGGCATTGGTGTGGGTGCTGAGTCCTATCCAGGCAATGGGGTTTCTTATGCCAAAAATCCTTGCACCAAAGAATGGGAAAAATCACCGATTAATTTAAGCGAAAGTCTCTGGCGCGACCATAGTTTTAGTTTTCTCGATTTTTTGAGTAGCCTCCAGACCAAGAAAACAATTTTGGTAACCCTGAATAATTATGGGAAGTCAACGGCGATCGCCGAAGAGATGGCAGCCTATGCTGCTGATAAGGGTTTAGGAATAGGCACCCAAGGTCTGACTCAAAGAGCGATCGCTCTAGATCGGCAGGGTAAAACTTGTTATGCTGACTGGTGCAACTTATTTCCTCGATACAATCACCAAACTTTGCTAGAAGTGCAAACCGCAGCCCAATCAAATCCCGCAGGCAAAGGAAGAGTTGGTTCTCTGCCTCCTTTATTAGAGTTTGGACTCAGCAAAGGAGTAGATATTTTTGAGCTATATCAAGCAGAATGGTTTGTCGCTAACGATCCGAATCACCACTTGCACAAAAAATATGGCAAAACCTACCGCGAAGCCTTAGATCGAGCAGCAGCAGCTTTAAGATAGTTTTTACCTAACTAAAGTAAAAACTATAGATTCTGAGTTTTGCAACAAATTCAGCAAAAGTATTTTGCCATCAACAATTAACCATTAACAACGAACCGTAAATTTGTGTAGTTTTCCCTTAATTTAAAAGCGCATTTAGCAATAAAGTTCATTCAGGTAATTTGTATTGCTCAACAATTTTCTTGGCATACTCAGGAACATGAGCATCTAGTTTCTCAGGGTGGTTGCGTTTGACGTAAAGATAATTGCGGGTAAAGTGCGAATCAATTGAGAAACGGGCGTATTCTAAACCTTTAGGGCCAATCTTTTCGATCACCACACCCATCATTTTGGCTGCCCACATTGGTAGAGTTACCGCTTTATCGTAAGCAGGAATACTTTGTTGAACTGCTGCTTTGCGATCGCCTTGAGACATCACTGGTTGCGTATCGATTTGATCTTGAATCAAATCCAACATTTCTTGCCCTGTGTCGTTGCGAACCACGATCCACTGCCAGCCAAAAGGCGCGCCCATGTAGCCAACTACTAAATCAGCTAGGGAATTAACATAGTCAAAACAACTCATACAAGATGGCGCAAATACATCTTTGAGCTTATTCGTTTTTAAGCCAAAAAATGGGACTTTTTCGATTGAGCCATCTTCGTGTTTAAAATGAACCCGAAAATCTTGCATAAATTCGTAGTGAACTACTGTCTCTGGCGATCTACTGGTGGTCTCTAAAAACTTTTGCAAGCCAGCCCGACTGACATTATCAACACAGGGAGTTCCTAACACATAGAGCTTCTCTAAGCCCAACTCTTTCTCGACTGCTCTGAGGGCTTGAATTTGACACCCCACACCAATTACCAGCAGTCTTTTCATTCCCGATTGCTCGATTTGCTCCAGCACATTCAAGTTAGGGGAAAGAGTTGGTTTGTTGACCTTTGCAGCTAAAACCTCAGCAGGAGTTCTAGCAATAATGGGCATCGGTTGAAAGCGGTCTTCTTTGGTATTTTGAACGCAAACAACCCCTTCTACTAAACCTTTTTCCAGCATAGTACATGCCAAAGAACTAACTATTCCTGTCCATTGTGCACCTTCGATCGGCTGTTTTTTCTTGGCTGCCATCATCGCTTGATTGACACCAAAGTAGAGATCTTGCTCGTCTTCTAGATCTCGACTGCGACCATGAGCTTGCTCTTCTAGCTCCGCTACTTGTTGATTGAGGAAGGCACAAGCTTCTTTGACGTAATGGACATAGTAAGTATCGCAGAGTCCACATTCGCTGCATAATTCTTTGGCTGGGCGACGGCTACCAGGTTTTAGGGCTTTGGCTTTTCTGTGGGGTGCAGCGGAGGTCATATGGTCAAAAAATAGATATTGAGCTGAGGTTTGAGATCTGATATGTCGGCTTAAGACAATATATGTCAGGTTAAGACAATGGCGATCAGAAAAACTAGGGTTTGTAAATAAATGTAATAGGTTAAAGAACTTATCTTCTGAGACTTAGTGATTATCGATCAGATTGAGGGGATAAAGTCTTTTATTCAAGCGAGGCAAGCAATTCGTTAGACTCAATCATAGATTTTAATTCCCCAAAATTTAGGATTAATTAGCAAACGGTGGTAGCTAAGGTGAGATTATCAAAAATTATCAGCAGCAGATTTTGGATTATTTTATTAGCTTTGTGTTTGACCTTAACTGGCTTAGTTTTTGTTCGCCAGCCTGCTTCTTCTCAGTCTTTGAATAGTGTATTTTCAGATGTTAGATCTTTGAGATCTAGAATTGGTCGCTTAGAGTCAGAAGTCAGGAATTTAAGATCTTCGACTTCGCGAGTTTCTAGACCCAATGTTAATTCTAGGCAAAGCCCTCCTCTTACTCCTGCTCCTAATCGAAATAGAACTTCTGGGCAAGGTGAGCGAGTGGTTGAGAGCAGTGACCCTATGTTTAAGCGACTGGCAACCTTAGTAATTGAGTTGAAAGAAGAAGTTAGAGCTATGGAAAAGAGGCTCGTAATTTTAGAGCAAAAAAATTCTTGAGGATGGCTTTCTCGATTTTTGGTCGGATTTTGCAAGTTACGCTTGTTCGCTAGTGCTGTGAATAATTAAGTTGTCAGTAATTTTGCGTAAGTGTTCTTGGTTTCTAATTCAAAGTTGCCGTAAATTCTCTAAAAAGTTGTTACAAATTTAACAGCTATTTTGTAGCAAACTGGTATTCTAAGAAAATACAACTACGTAATTATATGTAGTTTTTTTATTATTATCAGTTTTATTTTTAGAGTTTCTAATGTTATTTGAACGATCTGTGGGTTTACGTAAACTAATTTCTTCCTGGTCTTTTGGCTTAGGAGCGATCGCTGTTATGGGCTTGCAGTTTATTCGTTATCAAAAGGTTGCTGAGACAATTGAAAATCCAGATTATCTTCAGCAAGAGCAAGAAATTTTATCGGCTCTTAAACTCAGAAATACAGCTCCTAATTTTGGATTTAAGAATTTAATCGCTGATCTTACTTATTTGGAATTCATTCAGTATTACGGTGATAAATCGGCAAGAAAAGCCACTGGTTATTCCCTTTCTCCCGAATACTTTGAGTTGATTGCCAATCACGATCCTCAGTTTACTCAAGCCTACTTGACCCTATCGACTGCAAACTCAGTGTATGCAGGCAAGCCTGATCAGACTGTTAATTTGATGAATCAGGTTCTAAATGCAGAGTCTTTGCCTTCCAAAAATTCTCATTTGATGTGGACTTTAAAGGCAATGGATGAATCTATTTTTTTAGGGGATATTCCTGCTGCTAAAGAATCTTATGAGCAGGCTGCTGATTTGGTTTTAAAACAAGATGATGCCCGTTTCAATCAACAATACGATCTAGCGACCCTAAAATCTGCTCAGGTAATTCGCCAAAAGGCTCAGTTTTTAGCAACCAAACCTGATCCTACTAAGACTCAAATTAACGCTTGGCAGAGTGTTTTACCTAATGTAGTCAAACAGTCAGAAAAGCAAGAAATACGCGATCGCATCAAATCTTTAGAAGCTAAATTAGCAGAATAATTACCAATTAAGCGCTAAAAAATTCCGCTCTAACAAGGTTTGCGAACAAGCAACTAGAATACAGAGAGTGTTCTTTGGTATCTGCGGTATCTGCAATGGCAATTAAAAGATCTTCTCCAAATTCCAAGTCTGCTGCTCAGGCAAAGAAGCCTGAGGGCAAAAAGGTTGATTCGTTTCAAGCTGAATCTGGAAAAAGGTTGGTTTCTGCAAATGCCGAGAGCAAAGAAACGGAGCGTTCTGAAGTTGGCATTCGACCCCAAAGTCTAGAGGAATATATTGGGCAGAAAGAATTAAAAAAAATTCTCAAAATTGCGATCGCGGCAGCTCAAGGCAGAAAAGAATCTTTAGACCATTTGTTGCTCTACGGCCCTCCCGGACTCGGAAAAACCACCATGTCCCTAATTTTGGCATCCGAAATGGGAGTAAATTGTAAAATCACCTCTGCTCCAGCTTTAGAAAGACCCCGAGACATTACAGGGCTGTTGGTAGGTCTCAAAGAAGGCGATATGTTATTTGTAGATGAGATTCACCGTCTCAATCGGATGACCGAAGAATTGCTCTATCCTGCCATGGAAGACTATCGGCTTGATGTCACTATTGGGAAGGGACAAAGCTCTAAAACTCGCAGTATTTCTTTGCCTAAATTCACTCTGATTGGGGCAACCACCAAAGTCGGTTCACTGTCTTCGCCTTTACGCGATCGCTTTGGTCTAGTCCAAAGACTTCGCTTCTATGAGACAGATGAGCTAACCACCATTGTTTTGCGTACAGCCAAAATTTTAAATACCAAGATTACTGAGACAGGAGCGCAAGAAATTGCCTGTCGTTCACGAGGAACTCCCCGAATTGCTAATCGTCTACTAAAAAGAGTTCGCGATTATGCGCAAGTAGAAAAGGTCGATACCATTGATGTGGAGCTTGCTAACATTGCCTTGGATGTGTTTGATGTCGATAAGAAAGGCTTAGATTGGACAGATCGATTAGTTCTCTCAACCATGATTGAGCAATTTAATGGTGGGCCTGTTGGTTTAGAGGCGATCGCTGCTGCCACCGGCGAAGATTCTCGAACTATTGAGGAAGTCTACGAACCCTATTTACTACAAATTGGCTATCTCAATCGAACTCACCGAGGCAGGGTTGCTACAGCTCTAGCTTATGAACATTTGGACTACGAAGGTTATCAAGGAAAATTATTCTAGATGTTAGTGATGATGAGCATGAGACTTTAAATTGAGAAACGATAACATAACAAAAATTGCTACTAGCAAATGCAGTCAAAATACAATTTGACTTTACATTTCTCAGATCAGCAACTTTAATCAGAAAGATAGCTCTCTAACCAAATTAAGGGCAACTAGTGTTAACCTTTCATCAAATAAGCAAATATTATTAGTACTAAGATCCTATTTTAGATTGATTTATCCTTAAATCTGAATTTTCTAGACTTAAATTTAAAACATTCATGGCTCTCCCCAATTATCAAAGATGAGTAAGGTAAGTTCTTCCCTCAAAAAGAAAGAATCACGTAGAGCCAAATCTCATATGTCTGGAGTCAATCATTTATTTAAATGGCTTTCTCCTGGATTATCTGTTAAACGTTGGCTTCTGATCAGTGCAGGTGGTTTTTGCCTGACCATTTTAGGGGGCGCAATTTGGTTTAAGTTAACCCCTATCTATCGACTCTTAGGTCTAGTTTCCCAACTTTTAGAATTTATTACCCAAGTCGTTCCTCATTACATTTCTGGTCCTTTTGCCCTAATTGCTGGTGCCTTTTTAGTGTTGTGGGGTCAGTCGCGCACCGTTGATTCAATTACTAATGTTCTCCAACCAAATGGCGATGAAGAGCTAGTTGATATGCTCATCAACCGTCGTCGTCTCAATAAAGGACCAAAAATTGTTGTTGTTGGTGGTGGGACTGGTCTTTCTGCATTATTGAGGGGTTTAAAGCTCTATAGCAATAACATTACAGCGATTGTTACCGTTGCCGATGATGGCGGATCTTCGGGTCGTTTACGCAGAGAAATAGGTGTTTTGCCACCAGGAGATATTCGCAATTGCTTAGCTGCATTAGCTGATGAAGAAAAGTTGCTCACCGAGTTATTTCAATATCGCTTTGAAGCTGGCGCTGGTTTAAGTGGTCATAGTTTTGGAAACTTGTTTCTAACTGCCATGAGCGAAATTACAGGTGATTTAGAACAGGCTGTGGCGGCTAGTTCTCAGGTATTGGCAATTCGCGGTACAGTTTTGCCTGCCACCCTTAGTGATGTTAGTCTCTGGGCAGAAATGGAAGATGGCAGGATTATTGAAGGAGAATCCAATATCCCAAAAGCCAATGGCAAAATTATTAATGTTGGTTGTATGCCAGCTAATCCACCAGCTCTGCCCGCAGTAATTCAGGCGATTAAAGAAGCTAATTACATAATTATTGGGCCAGGCAGCTTATATACGAGCATTATCCCCAATTTGTTAGTCCCCGAGATTACAGCAGCGATCGCTGGAGCTAAAGTTCCTCGTATTTATGTCTGTAATATTATGACTCAACCAGGAGAAACCGAAAATTATTCAGTTTCTGACCATATTAGGGCGATCGATACAATTTGTCGTCGCAAATTATTTGATGCGGTTTTAGTTCATCGGAAGGCGCCTCCGACTGAATTACTCAAGAGTTATGCAGAAAATAATTCTCATCCAGTCTTTATTGATAGACACAATATTGCGATGCTGGGTCGTCGGACGGTTATTGCCAATATTATGGAAGAAACAGAACCAATTAACTCAGTACGTCATGATTCCAAGCAGTTAGCCAGGGTTTTACTCCGTTGGTACACAGGGAAGTGGCAACCCAAACGTTAAGGATTCACCCTTAAGCTGCATCTTAATTTAAGTAATGTGAATCACAGCTTATGTATCGCCACCGCATCGGAGGATAACTTTTGCGGCATTGCTCAATATTGAAGTGTGATTTTTGGACTTCTCACTTTGCTAAAAATTCCTCAAAATCACTTAACCATCAACGGTGAACAATAATCTTGTCTAACTTAGACCTTCAAGGAGCAGCCCTACTTATTTTTCTAAGCGCACGACATACCATTGCAGAAATTTATTATCGCCGACATCCAACTCAAAGTAATTTTCTCTTAAATAGTTTGCCTGTTCTGATAGAGATGAGAGTTTAGTTAATTCTCTAGGGATTTCGATAGTATCAGTCGAGAGTAGGTTTTCTAATTTTGTTTGTAGTTCGATCGCACTCATAAACTGTTCTGGTTGATCCGCCTCCAGAACTATATAAGCGTCTTCTTGATACATGATAGGGTCAGCCATAAGTATTTAGATTGGTGAATTTTAAATATATTGAGCTAAAAAAATTGCCTGTTAAGAAAACAGGCTTCATCTATAACTAATGGATTTGAATTGCTGGGTTTAACCTGACTTAGACAAGCAGTCTCAGGAACTGAGAAAAAGTCTAAGTCACTAGTTCTTAGGGAAATTAGTGAAAGCGTAACCCAACAAAATTAATGTCTGCTTTCGGTTCCAATTCTTGATTATTCATGAAATTAAAAAACCTTGAGAGACCAATTAAGTCTTTATCTTTTACAAACAGCTAAAACACTAAGAGTTGCAAAACTTTTAAGAGCAATTTTTGTTGGTTAATCACTTGCTTCAGCTAAGCTCTTTTCGATCACTCAAGTTCAGATTTCAGGGAAATTTTTGCATACTCATTACTTGTTGGTTGAGTCTGTTGAGAGACTGTGGCTGGATGTAAAAAAGGAGTAGTCAGAATAGAATCGTTAGCTAGAGAAAAGATTGGATTAGACAGAATACCTGCTAAAGAAGTAATAATTACTGTCAAAATCATGCCAACTTGTAATGGTCTCATGCCTGGAAGGTTCCAACGAATGGCAGGGTAGTTAATGACCGCTTCTGACATTTCGTGAGGTTCTTTAACAACCATCATTTTGACCACTCGAATGTAGTAGTAAATTGAAATAACACTAGTTACTAAGCCTAATAAAACTAGACCATAAATTCCTGCTTGCCAGCCAGCCCAGAAAAGGTAAATTTTACCGAAGAATCCAGCCATAGGTGGAATTCCTCCTAAGGAGAGCAAACAAATACTTAAACAAAGAGTAAGCAAGGGATCTTTTTGGTATAAACCAGCATATTCAGCAATTTGGTCTGTACCGGTGCGTAGAGAAAATAGAATAACGCAGGTGAATGCACCCAAGTTCATAAACAGATAAATGATCAAGTAAAAAATCATACTGGAATAGCCAGCATCAGTTCCGGCAATGAAACCAATAATCACAAAACCTGCTTGAGCGATCGAAGAATATGCCAGCATTCTTTTCATACTGGTTTGAGCCAAGGCTACTACATTGCCCAAAACCATACTAAAGATTGCTAAAGCCGTGAAAATCAAATGCCACTCGCTAGTAAGAGAGCCAAACGCAGTTAGTAAGAGGCGAACTGCTAGGGCAAAACCAGCAGTTTTAGAACCTACCGACAGAAAAGCAACAACGGGAGTTGGTGAACCTTCATAAACGTCAGGAGTCCATTGGTGAAAAGGAACTGCTGAAATCTTAAAGGCAATACCCGCAATGACAAAGACTAACGAAATTGCTAAGCCTAAAGAGCCTGTGCTTCCCAGATCACCCAAACTAGCAGAGATCGCTTCTAAATTAGTTTCCCCTCCTGATAAGCCGTAAAGTAGGGACACACCATATAAGAAAATAGCCGAACTAGATGCCCCAATCAGTAGATATTTAAGGGCTGCCTCATTAGAACGAGGATCTCGCTTCATGTAGCCAGTCATTAAGTAAGAGGAAATACTCAACATTTCTAGAGCGATAAAAATCGTCACTAGATCATTCGCTCCGCTCAAAAACATCCCACCTAGGGTAGCTGTGAGCAAAATGCCAATAAACTCAGCTAGAGAAGTTCCCGATTGCTGAACATAGCGAATTGACATCGGAATGGTGAGTGCCGTCGAGAGGGCAATTATTCCCCGAAAAATAATACTGAAGTTATCATTGCTAAAAGAACCTAAAAAAGCTTCGGTATTGGCAGAATCACAAATTAAGCCTAAGTCAAATACCGCAGCTAATAATCCCGCGATCGCCAAATATGGTAACCAGCGAGCTGAGCTACGACCCAAAATCAAATCAATGACAAGGACGAGCATCAAGGTAATAATTACGATGCCTTCAGGCAAAATGGCACCTGCATTAAGCTGACTGGCAACATTACTAGAAAAATCCATAAGTTCTTGA
>CALKUU010000158.1 GCA_937996665.1 uncultured Xenococcaceae cyanobacterium
GATCGCTTTTAGAGATCAACAAGTTTATGTCAATCGATTGCAACCCTATCAGTTGCCAACTCAATCTCCTAATCAACAACTAATAGTTGCAGAACCAGGAAATCTTGATAGTTTGCAATGGCAACCAAGTATCAGGAATAAACCCCAGGCTCATCAAATTGAGATTGAAGTCAAAGTTACGGGTTTAAATTTTCGTGATTTGCTGATTGCTCTCGATCTTTATCTAGAAGCTAATCAATCGCTAGGTTTAGAATGTGCGGGCTTAGTAACTGCTGTTGGCGAGGAAGTAAAAGATTTTCAGATTGGGGATCAGGTAATAGCGATCTCTGGTGCTAGTTTTCGGCAATATCTCACTGTAGATAGTCGTTTGGCAGTTCTTAAACCAGATCATCTCAGTTATTCAGAAGCAGTGACTATTCCTGTTACTTTTTTGACGGCATATTACACCTTAAGTAAAATTGCCAAGTTACAACCGCAAGAAAAAGTTCTGATTCACTCTGCTGCTGGTGGGGTTGGGTTAGCAGCGATCGCGATCGCTCAACATCTTGGGGCTGAGATTTACGCTACTGCTTCCCCCAGAAAGTGGCAATTACTCAAGTCTTTGGGTGTTAAACACATTATGAATTCTCGTGATTTGCAATTTGCTCAGCAAATTCGCAATTTCACTCAGGGGCAAGGTGTTGATGTCGTTTTAAACTCTTTAAGTGGTGAATTTATTGCTGAGAGCTTGGCTGTTTTAAAACCTAAGGGTCGTTTTCTGGAAATTGGGAAACAGGGAATTTGGTCAGAGCAAGAAGTAAAGCAAATTCAACCTCAAGTTGCTTACTCGGTGGTGGATCTGTGGCAAATTACTCAGCAACAACCTGGGTTAATTCAGCAGATGTTGCAAGAGTTGAATCCTCTTTTGCAAGCCCAAAAATTGTCACCTCTTCCTTCCCAAAAATTTGCTCAGGTCGATACTGTAAAGGCTTTTCGCTATATGCAACAGGCGCAACACCAGGGCAAAATTGTAATTGAACAAAATAATGTCAGCCAAGATTATCGGGGAACTTATCTAATTACAGGTGGTTTAGGCGCGATCGGTTTACAAGTAGCTGGCTGGCTAGCAGAGCAAGGTGTTGACCATTTAGTCTTGCTGGGTAGAAATTCTGTTAAGCCTGAGTTTAAGGAATTATTAGAAGAGTTGCGATCGCAAATAGCAGTTACGATCTGGCAAATAGATATTAGTGATTACGATTTGCTAGTAAAAGAATGGCAAAAAATAACAGCTAAATTACCAGAGTTAAAAGGCATTATTCATTGTGCAGGGACTGTTAGCGATGCTACTTTGTTGCAACAAACTTGGCAAAAGTTTACCGAGGTAATGCAGGGGAAAGTTCAAGGAGCTTGGAATTTACATCGACTCAGCCAAGAATTGCAACTTGATTTAGATCGGTTTATTTTATTTTCTTCAGCTAGTTCTGTTTTGGGTTCTGCTGGTCAAGCTAACTATTGTGCTGCGAATGGTTGTCTGGACGTGTTGGCTCATCATCGTCGGGCTTTGGGTTTACCTGCTTTGGCTCTGAATTGGGGAGTTTGGCAAGATACAGGTTTGGCAAGAGGTTCAGATTCTCTTGATAACTTAAAAAATCAGGGGATTCAATCGATCCCGACCGAGCAAGCAATTGATTATCTAGAAGCTTTGTTTAATCAAGATCTTGCTCAGTTAGGAATTATCCCGATTGACTGGGATAAGTGGCAGCAAGCTAATGTGGTCAGACCTTTTTATGAACAAGTTATTAATTGGCATCTGGTTAAATCCCAAGCTAGTCAGTCTCAGCACCAGTCAATCAAACAGTTATCGCTTAAACCATTATCATTCAAGCAAGAACTAGCAGATTTGTCTGATGGTGATGGTGTACGGCTAGAGTTGATAACTCAGCAAATTAGCGAGCAGTTAGCCCAAATTTTAGGGATTAAGGATAGTAATCAAATTGATCATGAATTGGGTTTTCGTGAGTTGGGTTTAGATTCTTTGGGGTCAGTGGAGCTTCGTAACAAGTTACAGTCTGGTTATGAGTTAAAGCTCTCGGCGACGGTGATTTTTGATTATTCTAATGTTCGTGCGATCGCTTTACATATCTATTCTTTACTGTTTCCTAACGATCAAGTTCAAAATCAAGATTCTATTTTTAAAGAAGATACCCATAATCAAGAAGATTTGAATCAAATTAAGCAACTGTCGGAAGCGGAGGCAGAAGAGGCTTTGTTAGCTGAATTAGACAATCTAGATTTGGAATTAGAATAAGATCTTAACTTGGTGATCGTGGTCTGGAAAACTTTCGTATTTTTTAGTTAGAAAACCAAGATTCCAGTGATTGGCGAGCTTGATAAATTAAAGAATTTTGTTGGCTCAAAAACACTTGAGCGCAATTTCTACCAGGCATTCCCGAAATCGATCCCCCAGGATGAGTCCCTGCCCCAGTTAAATAAAGATTTTTAATTGGAGTTGTGTAGTTGGCAATCTCTGGTAGAGGACGCAAGAAAATCATCTGATCTAAAGTCATATCAAGATGGTAATAGTTACCTTTGTATGAACCCAACCTAGCTCCAAGTTCCGCAGGGCTTTCCACTCTCCGAGCGATCAGAGAATTTTTAATGTTTGGCGCGTATTCATTGAGTTTATTCATCACATTGTCGGCAACCTTATTTTTGAGTTCATCTGTCCAACCAGTTCCATTAAGACCAGTACCTTCTTTACCAGCAATTTGATAAGGAGCAAAGAACTCGATCCATAATGTATGTTGACCTTCTGGGGCGAGAGTAGGATCGAGGACTGAAGGAACATCAAGATACATCGAAGGGTTGCTATCTGGGATTTGTCCCATGTTTGCCAGACTATGAGCTTGTTCGACATGAGCTACCGAATCAGAAATTAAGACAGTGCCGATCAAATGATTGAGGTCATCGCGATCATAGGCTGTGAATTTGGGGACTTCTGAAAGGGCGCAATCAATTTTGAGAATAGTTTCATTGTTATTGACTATGCGGCGAGCAACTCGGTTGAGCAGCTTAGGCGGAATCGCCTCGGGTTTAACTAATTGCAAAAATAATCGCTGCACATCTATATTCGAGATCACTCCCTTTGTGGCTCGATATTCTTGATTTTGGTTAACTTTGACTCCTACGGCTTTGTTTTGATCATCGATTAAAACTTCTTTAACTGTTTGATCGGTAAGAATTTTTCCTCCTAGGGAAGTTACTAATTTAACTAACGAATCAGTTAATGCGCCTGTTCCGCCTTGTGGTCTTGCCATGCCTGGATGATGGCGCATAGCTAGCATCATCAGACCTGCGGTAATTCCTTTTTGTGATGGGGCTGCGCCTATTTCTGCGGCTAGTCTGGCTAAGGGTGCTTTAACAATTTCGGTGTCGAACCACTCGTTGAGTAAATCTTCAGGAGAGGTGACCATATTGCGAATAAAGTCGAGAGCCTTATTTTTAGACCCTGCTACTGCCAAAATATCGAGAATATTTTGCTTGCCGTAATTTTTGGCTAGTTTAATAATTGCTTGAGGGGGTGCATTAAACCAGGGAGCGATCGCGCTCATTAATTGCGACCAATATTGGATAAACTGCAAATAATTATCAGCATCATGTTGACTATATTTAGCGATTTCTTGATGGGTTTGTTCTAGCGATTTGTGCCCCAAAAAATATTTACCATCGGGATGAGGACAAAAGGTATGGGGGTCGCAATGCAGATATTTCAATCCATATTTATGTAGTTCCAACTCTTCGATTACAGGGGCATGAAAAATAAATTCATGGTCGATCGCACAAAGATTAAATTTAAAACCTGGTGCTTGCTCAGGAATAGCTTCTTCTGTTGTGGCTGCTCCACCAGGAACAGGTCTTTTTTCTAAGAGTAGGACTTTGTATCCTTGCTTAAGTAAGTAACTGGCACATACCAAACCATTATGTCCCGCTCCAATAACGATGACGTCATAAGTTTCCATAAAACTCGCTAAATTATGTATTTTTCTTAGTTATTAGATCGTGTAAAAACGCAGAAATTGCTGATTTCGTTACTATACTTCCTTTGCTATACTGGCTGAATAGTTTATGTGTGAATTTAAATTTAAATTTTTATGAATACTGATATCAAAGTAATTTCGCCTCAAGGAATTTTAGATGGAACTCAGGCAAAAGAATTTAGAATTGAAGTTGATCAGAGCTTAAAAGAAGGAGCGAAAATTATTTTAGTGAACTTTAGTGATGTCACTTTTATGGATAGTTCTGGTCTAGGAGCTTTGGTTTTAGCCTTGAAAGCAATTAGAAGCAATGGTTCAAAAATTATGCTTTGTTCAATTAATGAGCAAGTCAAAATGTTATTTGAGTTGACTAGTATGGACAAAGTATTTGAGATTTTTGTAGATGAAGAATCATTCAATAATAGTCTTTATAATCTTACTGAATAGAGATTGATGCTTGTAACTTTTTTGTAATTAATGTTTTTTGAATTATAAAAAGTTAATTTGTAAAATAGATAAATCGTCTTCAAATTGAAAATTTGGATGCCAATCTCGAACGTAATGCAATAATCTATCTAAGTCTCTTTGTGGATTTTGCTGATATTTTTTTAGTAAGGTAATAAACTTTTCTAGTCCCCAAAAAGAGCCATTTATTTCTTCGACTTCATAAATGCCATCGCTGAAAATATATAGGCTGGCATTTTCTTCTACTTCGCAGCAGTGATTGACATATTTTGTATTAGGAAACATGCCAACGGGTACCCCTGATGTTTTCAATCTTCGTTCGCTAATT
>CALKUU010000159.1 GCA_937996665.1 uncultured Xenococcaceae cyanobacterium
CGTTTGGTACCCTGACGGCGACTTGCATATGTTTAACCAAAAGCAAGCTGGTCTGGAAGGTCGTCAAGTAACCGACTGGGAAAAGCAAATTGGTAATTTATACATCAAAGCGGCTCGGGAACTCGATGTCGCTAAGCGCAAAGAAATTTACAAACAAGTCCAAGAAATTGTTGCCGAGCAAGTTCCTTTTATCTACCTGGTTAATCCTCTCTCTTTGGGGGCAATTCGCAATGATATTCAATCGATTGATTATTCGGCGCTGGGAGGAGGATTGTGGAATTTAGAGGAGCTAGAGGTGAGTGAACAGTAATTCTCTGCCAACTATGTTTTGAGGGAGACTAAGAAAGTTCGGAATTCGCTTGCACTTATTATCCCCATTCGAGGACTTAGTCCCACTCTGATGGGACGAATGGGGGGAGTTCGGAGTTAGGAAATTCAATTGGCAGGAGCTTGATTATCGTTTTTGTGATTAGAGACCACTGGCTAGTAATAATTTTTCCATTTCTGTGAGGCTTAGACCTTCTTGAAGATATTGAGGTTGATCGGGATTATAGGGACTAGCTAAGCGATCAATGCTCGTGATGGTTGCATCTGCTTCGATAACTGGCACATCGGGATCAAAGTTGGTGGGTTTAACTAAAGAACTAGAAAAACCACCATAAATTACCACGATATCTTCTTCCCCAGCACTAGTTTGCAAAGTCACCATTAGTACTTCTGGACAGATGGTTGTATATTTTTCGAGGCGATCGCTAATCGGCTTAACCATAAAAATCTAGAATCTTCACGAAAAGAGTTCGACACAAAGAACATAACTCTCAACTCCTAACTCTATTTAACTACTGCTCTAAAGCCTGTCTTCCTTGCTTACCCAATCTCACGAGCAAGAAATAAACCAAATACAAGATATAGATTGATAGTGCAAAGGCTCCCATAAATCCTAAAAAGCCCTCATTACCTGGCTTAGCATGTAACAAGGCACGATATGCTCTGGGTGCTTCTAACCAAATCTGACAGGAAGTAGTTTCTTTAGTCGCTTCAGAGAAGCCGCAAGGCAAGAAAAAACTATTAGCGATCGCGCCTAAAGCACAATACAAAGTCACCGCCCAACGCCAAGAAGTGAAAGCAAACTTGAGTAAACTACTAGAAAAATCACGAATCTCTTCATTGAGATCAACCCAAAACCAAAGAGTCAGCGCAATTAAGATGCGACTGCCAACTCCCGTAAAATAACCAACATTCCAGCCAGGAATTAACAAGTAGACTGAAATCATCAAGAGACTAGCTACTCGCCAATAAATTATTAGGAGCTTATAAACAGCTTCTTTTCTTTGCCACAGTGACCAAATTAATAGAACTAGAGGCGCAATTACCAAAAAAAGAAAAGCTAGACGGTAATCCATCCATACCAAATTCCTTAGCAATGTTTCATTCATAATTAATTACTGCCCTCAATTAATTTTTCTATCCTACGGTTGTTTTTCCCCATTGTCAGTATTGGCTTACAAAAAGCTAGCTTACAAGACAACTAAAAGAAATAGCCCAATCTAGAATAGCAAAAGCAGAGGTCTTAAATTTGACAAAAAAAAGAAACCCTGTGCTCAAGATTTCTATCTAAAACATTTTGACATAATCGATTATTTAAATATTTTGATAATTTAGATAATCACAATTGTTAGATACCGAACTTTTGACGATTGTTAGCAACCTGATAACTGGTCAACTTGCTAACGAATCTTACTGAATAACAAGTTCCAACTAAACGGATGGATCTTAACCAAACTAGTCTTCATAAACTCGGCATTCTAGAGCATCAGGATTATCATCACAGTAAACTTCTAGAGAGTTTTTAGTAGTTTTAGTTTCTTTTTGGTGAGAAGCTTCAGCTTGAAGCTCTTCTACTGCATCCCAAGCAGCAGCACAGTCTCCAGATTGTGCTCCTTCAGTACTACATACTTCTCTTGCTTGTTCTCTTTCTTGATCGATTTTGCTTTGTATATTGCTCATATTTTCCTCTTGTATCTTATTGGTAGTATTTTTAAACCACGATCTGTATATTAGATTTAAATATTTGAGATCTGGCTATTTTATAGTCCTACTCTTAATGTAATCATGGCTATTAGATGGGAGCATCTATCTTTAGATTACTATTAGATTTTGGGTAACAAAATTAGACAATTAAGCCTAGTATTTAGGAGAGTTGACTATGAGAGTAATTATAACTTGTCCTTCTTTACTAGCTATTAGGATCAGGTGGTAAAAACCGTAGCTTTGTTACCAGAATTTACGACATGGAAATTAACCTTGAGCGAAGACATATTGCCGATCGCCATTTAAGATAGTACTGCGTAGAATCTTAAGAGGTCAGTAGTGAGTTTCTCATCACTAAAATTTTTAGGCAATCTCAGACGTGAAAGCCAACAATTTGCAGTTATTGGTTTGGGTCGATTTGGTAGAGCAGTTTGTGGTTCTCTACACGAAATGGGCTATGAAGTTCTGGGTACTGATATCGATGAAAAGTTAGTTGCTCAGGTTTTAAGCCAGAAACAAGCTTCTCATGCAATCCAGTTAGACTCTATGGAAATAGAAGCTCTCAAAGAAGCAGGTATCTTTGAGATGGATACGGTGATTGTGGCGATCGGTAACTATCTACAAGAAAGTATTATTACGACTCTGAATGTTAAGGAAGCGGGAGTCAAGAATGTAATAGCAAAAGCCTCTTCTAAAGTTCATGGCAAGTTGCTCAAGCGAGTCGGGGCTGATCGGGTTGTTTTCCCAGAGTATGAAGCTGGTTGCGCTTTAGCGGCTACTTTAACTAAACCAGCAATTTTAGATCGCTTCGAGCTAGATCCTAATAACAGCATTGTTGAGGTGCTTGTCCCGCCAGAGTTTGGAGAGAAGACCCTAGCCGAATTGAATTTAAGAGCGCGTTTTGGGATTAGTATTTTGGCTGTGTGTAAAGGCGATCAATTCATTACTAATCCACCTCCTGGTCATAAACTGGAAGAAGGCGCGATTATGGTTGTGATTGGCAGTAACAAAGACATCGAAAAATTACCCCTTGAGGCTAAATAGTTACTTGAATATAAATAGTTACTTGAATAATTGACTTCGGTTTAGACTATTTAGATAATTGAGTTTTTCTCTTTATTTTTGCCGATCAGTTTTTTGGATACTTTAAGCCTGTGAACATTGCCCCAATTATTGCTCAAGAGTGTAATTGCTCAGATTTGCAAATTAATAACGTTTTGGAATTACTCCAAGAAGGGGCGACTATTCCCTTTATGGCTCGCTATCGCAAAGAAAAAACTGGTTCACTAGATGAAGTACAGTTACGAGATATAGTTAATCGCTATCACTATTTAACTGAATTAGCTAAACGCAAAGAAACCGTCTTAGAAGCGATCGCCACCCAAGAAAAACTAACACCTAAGTTGCAAGAACAAATTACAGCTTGTCTTGATAAAACAGTTTTAGAAGATCTCTATGCCCCTTATAAGCCCAAGCGCAGAACCAGAGCAACGATCGCTAAAGAAAAAGGTCTAGAACCATTGGCAGAATGGTTAAAATCTAGCAGCAGCAACACATCTAAAAAAATATCTCAAGCCGAATTAGAGCAAGAAGCCCGCAAATATCTAAACCCTGAGTTGGAAGTCAATAACGTAGACGAAGCTCTCCAAGGTGCAGCTGATATTGTAGCTGAGCAAATTTCTGACCAATCGGCAATCAGAGCCTATTTGCGATCTTATTTATTCAAGACAGGAGTCTTCACTTCCAAAATTAAAAAAGCTCATCCCGAAGGTAGTACCAAGTACGAAATGTACCGTAACTACCAATATGCAGTGCGCTCAATTCCTTCTCATAACATCTTGGCTCTGTTTCGGGGCGAAGCAGAAAAAATCTTGAGTTTGGATATTGAGTTTGATTTAGCTGAGGTGTTAGCCGAATTAGAGTATCGGTTAATTGAAACTAAGTCTGCTGCTCTGCGAGCTTTGTACCGTGGAATTGTTGCAGATGCCTTTAATCGATTGCTTAAACCATCTTTAGTCAGAGAAATCAGAAGCGATCGCAAACAATATGCCGATCTAGAATCGATCAAAACTTTTGAGGCTAATCTGCGCAATCTTTTACTAGCTGCGCCTGCGGGGATGCAAGTCACCATGGCAGTCGATCCTGGGTTTCGGACTGGTTGTAAAGTGGCAATTTTGGGTGAAACAGGACAATTTATTGCCTATCAAGCCATTTTTCCCCATTCAGGGCAGAGTAAACAGGAGCAAGCAGGTGAAACTGTCCGCAAGTTAATCAAGCAACATGGAGTTAAATTAATTGCGATCGGCAATGGTACTGCCTCTCGGGAAACAGATCGCTTTATCGCTGATGTGATCAAAACTTTAGAAGTCAAACCGATTAAAGTTATTGTCAATGAATCTGGTGCATCTATCTATTCCGCTAGCGATTTGGGTCGCTTAGAATTTCCTGATTTAGATGTAACTGTTAGAGGGGCAATTTCGATTGGCAGACGCTTGCAAGATCCCCTTGCCGAGCTAGTCAAGATCGATCCCAAATCAATCGGAGTTGGGCAATATCAGCATGATGTCGATCAAAAGCTGTTGCAACAGAAACTAGCAGAAACTGTTGAAAGTTGCGTTAACTATGTCGGAGTAAATCTCAATACGGCTTCGGCTGAGTTGCTCAAGTTTGTCTCAGGAATTAGCCCAGCGATCGCTAATAATATTGTCAGTTATCGCAATCAGCAAGGAAAATTTAGCGATCGTAAAGAACTGCTCAAAGTCACTAAGCTAGGAGCCAAAACCTTTGAACAATGTGCTGGCTTTTTAAAAATTCGTGATGGCAAAAATATTTTAGATAACACCGCCGTTCATCCCGAAAGCTATGCAGTAGTCAAAAAAATTGCCAAGTCTTCAGCGATCAATCTAACTGAGTTTGGCTCTGCTTCTGAACAAAGCAATCATAATTTTAGTCAAAAACTAAGCTCTATTAATCTCCAACAGTTCGTTACCGACAAAATTGGGATACCCACTCTCCAAGACTTATTAGAAGAGTTGAAAAAACCAGGCAGAGACCCTAGAGAAAAGTTTCAGTACGCCGAGTTTGCTGAAGGCATTAATGAAATGAGAGATTTAAAAGTTGGCATGAAACTGGAGGGAGTAGTTACGAATGTAGTTAATTTCGGTGCATTCGTAGATATCGGTGTCCATCAAGATGGACTAGTTCACATTTCTAAGTTGGCAAATAGTTTCGTCTCTGACCCTAACCAAGTCGTTAAAGTTGGGGGCATTGTGAAAGTGACAGTGATGGAAATTAATGAAAAACTGAAGCGAATCGGCTTGTCGATGATTGATTGAAACTTGTTTTTCAATCATCTATTTGCTGGAGAATTAACTTCCTATGGTTTTGTCTAACTAGCTAGACAATAGTAGCGATATTTAAAAAACTTGGAGATTACGATTAACTTAAAACCTGGGAACGAAAGTAAGTTAATCGATTAATCTTTTAATTTTCTGGTTCTGGAGATTTCGGGTGAATTTGTTCTGCTTCGGGGCAGTCTTCGGCAACCAAGATTTCTGAATTTATTTTAGATACAGAAGCCAACTTACGCATAATCGAACCGACACTTTCTAAGCGAACCATCTCTTCCCAAGAGCTAACCTCATCCTCTTCTTCGGTTTCATAGCGGATTGTCACTAAATCTCCTTCAAAATCAACAATTTTGCCGTTGTCAATCCAACGTTGTTGATCCCGCAAGAAAATACAAACTTCATGACCGTCTTGAAACAGCTGATAAATCTTGCGGTGTAGCATATTTTTCTCCTGACTATAGGTAAATAAATCTCTCAAAATTAGTTGTATTTTGCAATTTACTCACTAATATCCCTAAGCTATATTGTGGCATATTTATATGCAAAAACAGAGCAAAAAGCTCTAGTATGCACTCCAAAGGTTAAACCTAAATTAGTCTAAGGCAAGGTTTCGAGGTAACGCCAAAATTCTAATATTTCCTCATTTTTCAAATGCAAACGAGATCTTTTGCCATAAGTACTCAGCAAATAATCTCTACCCTGTTCGCTAGTCCAACCTAGTCGCTTCATCTCTAAATCTATTTTGAACTTGATCTCATTAAAATCAAATTCGATCACGTTCTCCGCTGGTGCAGTTGGCATTGGGGTATTAATTGCAGTTGCGGTAGGCGCAGTTACATTAGCACTATTTGTGGGTGGAGAATCGAGGGGTTGATCAAAAATATTAATAGGGGTTTGTTTAACAGCTTCACCTGGATTGCTCGTTGGGTTGAGCGTTGAATTGTTTGCTGGGTTGTTAGTCGCAGCAGCGGTTGTAAAATTTGGGGCTTCAGGAGAAAAAGACGAATCGGGAAGAGAATTTTGTGTGGTTGGATATGGATTGTTTGTCTGGCTATTGTCTTGCTGCGGCAATTGAGAGATTTCTGAATTAACAGGATCTAGATTATTAAGACCTGGATTAGTCAGGTCTGGAGAATTGTTGATAGATGCTGCTCTACCTGAATTTATTCGTCCTGAATTAATTTGCCCTGGATTAAGATTGTGTCCGTTTTGATTGCTAAAATCGCTAACAGGATTACTATGCTCAATTAATTGCCCAGGAGCAGTTTGCGAAGTCTGGCTCGGTGCAGGCTGATTTTGAATCGATTGATTGTTACTTGCCTGATTTATGTAAGGCTGAGGGAGTGGGTCAGCAATAATAGTCTCTGGATTAACAGTATTAGATGCATCTGTTGTAAAAAGAGTCATTAAAGCCCGAATTCTAGCTTGATCTTCAGCTTTTTCAATTGTTTCGGCAGCAGCCAGACCACTGCCCCAAATAACATCTTGATTTTTAACGGTAACTTTAACCACATATAGACCCTGATCCAGATTGACTAGCTCGCTAAGTAGACTTCCTTGTGGGTAGAGATGGCGAAATTTATGCAACATGGAATCAGTATGTATTTTGAGTCTATTTCGATAATTACGTGAATCTTTATGATACTAAGATTTGGTTAGAGCTTGGATAAAGAAAAAGTTGCTAATTTCCCGAAGAAACTTAAAATGTATAAGAGCTAACAATCAAATTCTCAATCACCAGTCGAATTTGAACCTGGTCAAACTTCAACCTAGTTTTGGCAAATACAGAGTGTGAGAATGAGTTTTTAGTCATGACTACTATAGTTGTAGTCACTAAAGTGAAGAAACTCATTTATTTATTTGCGTCGACTTAGACAAGTGCTAATCTTGTGATTGAAGTTTTTTGTTTTTGATATAACCTAGGATATCTGACTAGCATAATCAGCAAAAACTACTGAAAATTTAGTGGTCAAACCATTGCAAGGCTAGAGCCATCTAAATTTTATTGAAGTCTACTCAGACTTTTTTCCAGGCTAAAAAAATTGAATTATCCTAGTTTTGCAGACCTTCGCTATATCATTTTGCTCGCAGACGCGTTTCCCATTTTTATATTTACGAGATAAGGATTATTCTGGATGGATTTTTCAATCGCCACGCTACTGTCCCAATTTGTAGACGATAAATTAGTTGCTAGAAAAAACTTAGAAAAAAAACTAGGTTGCGAAGAAGCTGACGGCATGGAGAGATTAGAAATAATTTTAGATGCTTTAGAGAAAACTAATGTCTTGACCAAAGAAAGAGGTAAATATCGCAAAATTCAGGAAGATGGGGTCGTTGAAGCTAAATTACGCTGCTCTAGTAAGGGTTTTTGTTTTGCGATCCAAGATAATGAAGAGGCAGATGATATTTACATTCGCGAGAGCCATCTAAGTAATGCTTGGAACGGCGATCGCGTACTAGTAAAAACTATTAAAGAAGGTAGTCGAAGACGTTCTCCCGAAGGTGAGGTTAAGTTAATTCTCGAACGGGCTAATCCTTCGTTGTTAGCAACGATCGCCGAAAAAGACAGCCTTTATAAAGCAGTTCCGCTTGATGATCGCCTCTTATTTGAGCTGGATTTAGCTCAAAACGGAAAAAATTTAGCAGAAGCCTTAGACCATCTTGTTCATGTTTCTGTCCAAAGATATCCGATCGCTCAATTTCCTCCCTTGGGCAAAGTCACAAAAGTTTTAGGAAGCGATGCAGAAGAAGCTTCTGATATCGATATTGTTTCTTGTAAACACGATTTACCCCACGAATTTAAAGCAACTGTTATTACTGCTGCGGAGAAGCTGCCTTCGAGAGTTTTGGCAGCAGAGATCAAAAAACGGGAAGATTATCGTGACAAGATGACTTTGGCGATCGGTTCTGAGCAAGAAGCCTCAGAAAAAACTTGGGTCGAAAATGCTCTGTCTTTAGAAAAACAAGATGATGGTAATTGGGAGCTAGGTATCCATATTGCTGATGTGGCTCACTATATTGAGGCAGATAATTTACTAGATCGCACCGCCCAAAGAAGAAGTACAGCGATCAATCTTCAGAATAAAGTTATTCCTATTTTTCCTGAGCAGGTTAGCAAAATTTGTTCGCTGAAATCTGGTAAAAATCGCTTAACGGTTTCTATCTTGATGACTATCAATCCGCAGGGTGAAATAGTAGAATATTTACTGAAACCATCAGTAATTTCGGTTGATCACAGCTTTAGTCATCAAGAGGTTCAAGCGCTTTTAGCTGAAGACAAGAAAGTTAGCAAAAAATTAGCCCCAGTAGTTAAAGTTCTCAACGATTTATTTTTTAACCTCAGTCCTGTAGTTAAAGCTCAAAGACTACAAAGAGGGGGCTTTGAAATTGCGACCCCAGAGATTACGGGAATCAATAAAGACGAAGGAAAATTAGGAACGATTGTCGTAGCTTCTGGGTTACCAATTAGTGCTTCTCTAACCGAGTTAATGGTTTTAGCAGGTAAAGTTGTTGCCGACCAGCTCAAAAATTGGGGTATTCCTGGAGTTTATTGTTTGCAACCTCAACCCGATAGCGATGAGCTAGAAGATCTCTTAAAACTAAGCACTAACTTAGGGTTAGAAGCAAATCTAAATTTAGAAGAAAATGAAGGTGTAATTCAGTCTCAGCACTACCAGTTGTTAACTCAACAATTTGCTAGTTCTGGCGAGTCACTGGTTTTAAATTATTTATTACAAAATACTCTTAAGCCAGTTAAGTATGTCACAGAGCCTAGCCCTCACTTCGGTCTTGCTTATCAAGATGGCTACACCCATTGCATTTCTCCTGGACAAAGATATATTGATTTGATGATTCAGCGTTTGATCAAGAGTGTTTTCGAGCATGGACGCGATCGCCGTAGCACCAGAACAAAAACAGGTGTAGATCTTTACAGTAGTAGTTGCCATGGGGAAATTAACTGGAATGTTTTACCCCCTGCAATGCACGAGCAAATCGAAAATGAAATTCAGGCGATGTTACCTCGCTTAAATGACCGTGAAAAAGTTGCTGCTGATGCGGAGAAAGATTTGGAAGGTTTGAAAAAAGCCGAACAGATGAAAAAACGGACTGGCAAAGTTTTTGAAGGTTTGATTGCTGGGGTTCAGTCCTATGGTTTCTTTGTGGAAATCGAAGATCTTTTAGTAGAAGGCTTAGTTCACGTTAGTTCTCTCAAAGATGACTGGTATGAATATCGCTCTCGTGAGAGTTGTCTCAAAGGTCGCAAAAATGGGATTACCTATCGTCTAGGCGATCGCGTTGAAGTAGAAGTAAAAAGTGTGGATTATTATCGTCAACAAATTGATCTCATCACTACCAAAGGTAAAGAAGAACAGGAAGCGGCAAGTGAATTAATCGATGAACTTAGTGATGATCTCGAAGCTAATGATGAGGCTGAGTGGGAAGAAGAGTAAACGAGAAACTGGCAAATACCTGTAACTAAAAAACCCTGACAGTAGGGGGATCTGGTTAATGACTTAGAATGATCTTTTTGGGAGAATACATAGAAAATATATTGCTCTCCCAAAAATTCTTTTTTATGATCATCTATTTAGCTAAAAACCTTAAACCAGTCAAATATCATTAACTATAAAATACCTATGTCTCAATCATCTATGAATGAATCTTTAGCCAAAGTAATTGATTTAGCTAAACAAAAAGGCATCGAAGCAGAAGTTTACTATCTTGCTAGTCAAGATACGCCTATTGAATTTTCTAATAATCGCCTCAAGTCTTTGCAAACAAAAGCGGTAAAAGGTATTGCTCTAAGAATTATTAAAGATGGTCGCTTAGGTTTTGCTAGCTCTAGTGATCTGACTCGCTTGGATGATTTGGTTGCAGGCGCGATCGCGACTTCAGAAATTGGTGACCCCGTCGAATTTGAGTTTGCTGACAATGTGCAATTAAGTGAGCCAGATAGTAATTATCAGTTGCCTAGTACCGATAAATTAGTCGAAATTGGCAAAGAGGCGATCGCCAAGGTTCATGAATATAACAGTGACATTTTGGTAGATGCTGGTTTTGATATGGGTTCTTCCCAAGTTCAGTTGGCAACTACTAGCGGGACTTTTGCTCAGCAAAGCGACAACACAGTTAGTGCTAGTGTTTCGGGTAACTTGGTGCGAGGGGAAGACTTTTTACAAGCCTATGCCTATCAAGTAACTAGAGATGAGGAGCCAGACTACGAGCAGATTGTCCAAGATCTTTTAGCGAAGTATCGTAAGGCAGAACAAAACGCGACTATTAAGAGTGGTAGTTATCCCGTTTTATTTACTCCCTTTGCTGCTGCTTCAACTATTGGAGGTTTGTTTAAAACAATTCTCTCTGGTCAAGCATTTGTTCAGAAGTCTTCCCCCTTAATCGACAAGCTTGGTCAAAAAGTTTTTGATGAGCGACTAACTCTCACGGAAGATCCCACCTTAGGGGTTTCTGCTTGTAGCTTCGATGATGAAGGTACACCAACAACTACCAAAAACTTGATTGAAAATGGTGTAGTTAAGCAATTTTATTGGAATCGTTTGTGGGCTGCACGGGGTGGTAAAACTTCAACTGGCAATGGTTTTCGTGGTGGTCTATCTCGCCCAGGAACTAGCTTGGTTAATTTATGCCTAACTCCTGGTAAATCAACCTTGGCAGATTTAATTGCTGGGATGGAAGAAGGAATTATTGTCGATCAAGTTTTAGGTGCAGGGCAGTCTAATCAACTGGCAGGAGAGTTTTCGGTAAATTTAGATTTGGGCTACAAGGTCGAAAAAGGCAAAATTGTCGGTCGGGTCAAAAACACGATGGTTGCAGGCAATGTTTTTGAAGCCTTCAATAATTTGGTTGACTTTAGCAACGAAGCTCAATGGGTAGGTGCTAGCTCTTATTTACCCCATATTTTATTTGCTGAGTTGGGTGTTGCTTCTAGAAATTAAGAGGAGATAGACTCTGCAATCAAATTTCTAGACTGTCTAAATTCTTCGTTCTGGATCAAATTTCGATCAAAATAATTAGCTAGAATAACTGCAATTGAATCATACCTAGATTCTTAGTCAGTGCATTCAAATTTATTATATTCAAAAGTAGTAAGGTGATAAGTTGTGGGCGAGTTAAAGACTGCCGAGTTACTAGTTAAATGTCTAGAAAATGAAGGAGTTGAATATTTATTTGGTTTACCAGGAGAAGAAAACCTAGATATTCTCGAAGCTTTAAGAGACTCTCCTATCCAATTTATTACAACTCGCCACGAACAAGGTGCTGCCTTTATGGCAGATGTTTATGGTCGTTTGACTGGCAAAGCCGGGGTATGTCTTTCAACTTTAGGCCCTGGAGCAACTAATTTAATGACTGGGGTAGCTGATGCCAATCTTGATGGTGCCCCTTTGGTGGCAATCACTGGTCAAGTGGGTACTGATCGGATGCATATCGAATCTCATCAGTATTTGGATTTGGTCGCTATGTTTGCCCCTGTGACCAAATGGAATGCTCAAATTGTCCGTCCCAATAATACGGCTGAGATCGTCCGTAAGTCTTTTAAAATTGCTCAATCCGAAAAACCAGGCGCAGTTCACATCGATATTCCTGAAAATATTGCCGCAATGACTGTGGCTGATTTACAGCCTTTGCAGCAAGACGATCGCGATAAGACCTATGCTTCTTCAAAAAGCATTAATAAAGCAGCAGCAGCGATCGCTAAAGCTAAACATCCTTTGATTTTGGTAGGTAATGGAGCAATTCGTGCCAATGCTAGCGAGGCTCTTACTCAGTTCGCAACTGAGCTAAATATTCCTGTTGCCAATACTTTTATGGGCAAAGGTGTAATTCCCTATACCCACCCCCTTTCTTTATGGACAGTTGGTTTACAGCAACGCGATTTGATCAGTTGTGCCTTTGATGAGGCTGATTTAGTCATTGCCATTGGTTATGACCTAATTGAATATTCCCCGAAAAAGTGGAATCCTGATGGCTCAACTGCCATTATTCATGTGGGAATGTCTCCTGCGGAGATCGATAGTAGCTACATTCCTTTAACCGAAGTAGTGGGGGATATTTCTGATTCCTTGCTCGATATTGTGAAGCGTGTTGATCGACAAGGACAAAATAATTCTTCGGCTGCCGAGTTACGCCAGAAACTAAAAGCTAATTACGAGCAATATGCCAACGATGCTGGTTTTCCGATTAAACCGCAAAAAATTATCTATGATCTGCGCCAGGTAATGAACCCTGAGGATATTGTTATTTCGGATGTGGGCGCTCATAAAATGTGGATGGCTCGTCATTACCACTGCGATCGCCCTAATACCTGTTTGATTTCTAACGGTTTTGCTGCGATGGGAATTGCTATTCCTGGAGCGATCGCGGCTAAGTTAGTCAATCCTGACAAGAAAGTGGTTGCAGTAACTGGGGATGGTGGTTTTATGATGAACTCCCAAGAGCTAGAAACTGCTCTGCGAGCCAAAACTCCGTTTGTAACTCTGATTTTTACCGACAATGGCTATGGTCTTATCGAGTGGAAACAGCTTAATCAATTTGGACACTCATCGTTTATCAACTTCACTAACCCCGACTTTGTTAAATTGGCTGAAAGTATGGGATTAAAAGGATATCGAGTCAATTCAGCCGCAGAGTTAATCCCCACGCTCCAAGATGCCTTAGCTCAAGATATTCCTGCGGTAATCGACTGCCCAGTAGATTACAGTGAGAATTTGCGCTTTTCCCAAGAAGCGGGTGATTTGACTTGTGATATTTCCCTTGAGAATTAAACTTCATTCCCCAATCTCGACATGGCTGTAAACGCGACTAATCAAACTAGTAATCAGATAGTTTTGCAATTGCCTCCAGCGATCGCTCTAGATGGCGATAGTCTATTTGATTTTTGTCAGCTCAATTCTCATCTACGGGTCGAGCGAACTGCTAATGGAGAACTAATTATTATGTCCCCGACAGGTTCAGAAACTGGCAGCCGTAACTTTAAGTTAGTCCAGCAGCTAGCTAATTAGACTGACCAAGATGGCACGGGAATCGGCTTTGATTCTTCTACGGGTTTTGTTCTGCCCAATGGCGCAACCAGAAGTCCTGATGCGAGTTGGGTCAATTTAGCCAAGTGGAATGCTTTATCTGAATCTCAAAAAGCTAAGTTTGCGCCTATTTGTCCTGATTTTGTCGTCGAGATCAAATCCCCTAGCGATGACTTGGCAACTCTTCAAGATAAGATGACGAGCGACCCCGCGCCAACTGAGGGCGCAAGGGAACGCGCGAGGATGCAGGAATATCTTGATAACGGTGCTGCTTTGGGGTGGCTAATTGATCGTGCTGCTCGTCAGGTCTATATTTACCGCTCAGATGAGTCTGTCGAGATTTTGGATAATCCTGAGGTAGTTAAAGGTGATCCGTTTTTAGCTGGTTTTGAGTTAGATTTAACTAAAATTTGGTGATTAGAGTTAAGGGTTTATTTCCTGTGCGTTAGCAATCTTATTTAAGAGTTGGTAAAAATCGAAATTTAACTAGTTTAAGTTTTAACTCAAAAGATTAGCTAAAAAGATCTCGAATGAATAGATGGCAAGAGTAGGCAGGTTCAGTATCATACCTAACTACTCTCTAACTACTCTTTATTCAGCTCTACTGAGAATTTAGTAATACTGATGCTGGATTATGCGGGCTATTGATAACCGCCTTAGCGTCAGTTCTTTGACAAGCAGACATGGTTTTAACATGTTCTCTTTCGTCATTTCTAATATTAATAAACACATCGTAGAGATTATCAATTGCTGGACGACGAGATTCTGGTTTTACTCCAGTTTGAAATTCATCAAACATATAGAGATCGCCATCTCGATAGTAGTTAATTGCTACTTGAGGTGCAGGTTGAGCTTTCAGTTCTGCTTCACTTTCGCGAGAAAAATCGTCATAGCTATGATATGCATGTTCCTCTACCAACTCCATAAAGTGATATGCAGCACGAGGATTTAGAGTATATACAACTACGATAATCCAGTAGTAGACTAATGCCGTATGTCTCGCAATAAAGCGATCTATCCATTGATCATTACCACCAAGAGATTCCATAATCAATAGATGGTGTAGCTCATTCCAAGATTCAGCAAAGTGAATTTTGAGCCAATCAGCCCTGCGCCACCATCCTAAGGTTTCGTAGAGATGAAGAACTGACATGTAAGCGAAATAAGGAACGCGAGCAACTGTCTCTAATACATAGAAGCGAGGGTAAGGTCTATTGCGATAAAGATTGTTGATGACGAGAACTAAAAAACCAACAAGTAAACGAATCATAATGTTAACGATGATTTGCAATAAATAGATATTGTTTAGTTGTCTAGACGATCAAAGGCTAACACTTTTAAAAGTATTTTTGGTGGAAATTTAAGGTTTGAATTGTTATAAAAAAATATAAATATCTTACCATTGAATTAGGCAACTCTTTCTAGCTTAATTTTGTCAGCTAAGATACAAAAAAATAAATATCAAGAGGTAAAAACTAAAATAAAATTTTACTTAAATAATTCATATATAGATAACAGTCTATATTATTTGCTTGACTAGTTTTCTATCTGCAATAGGTTCTGAAATGCTCTTATTGAAAAAGTTTATGCCTTAAGCTTATGTGTCTATTAAGATAAGGGAGTGACTAAAAGCTATTGAATTATTAAATTAGTTTTACCACTTTATATTTGGTTTGTTGAATGTGATTTTACTGAGATAAATTCTCTTGATTTGAACAATCTTTAAACTTACTAAAAGTATTGATAGAATCTTGTTTTATTCTTAAGAGTTAATAGTTTAAGTTTGAATTGATCTTAACGAGCTAAAAATTGTTGTCAATAAGTGTTTCCGATTCAAAGTAATCAGTATGAAACTTTTTTATTGTCTTTTTTATAATTTTCTTTAAAAATAAATCCCTATAATAAATACGAAATTTGAATTTAGGCGATCGCTATAGTGATAGTAAGTCTTACTCTTGCAGGTTATACAAAAATTTTCTGAATGTTTGAGATCAGAGTAATCGCATTATCTTGCTTGTTCTTGTTGCTAAGGTTATGATCTCCAATGACTTAATTCCAGAAATTCGGTAAAAGTTCTGGAGTTACAAACGAATAGAACACTCTCAATAAAAGAGTTATGGCTTTAAAACCTTGTAAAGTTTGCGGTACCCTCAACGCGGAGGGAGTTGATACTTGTTTAAGTTGTGGTCATGATCCTGAAGCGAGCAAAAGACCTGCTATTTTTCGATATGTGGCGATCGCTGTAGCGGTATCTTTAACAATGCCTATTGTTTTAGGATTGTTTAACTGGATATTGTGGCAACTAAAGCCTAAATCTCCGCAACCTCAGCCATCTAGAGTTTCTTGGGTTGCAAATGAGATTCCTGATAGGTAACTATTATTGGTTTGGTTCATGAGTCAGTGAAAATAGCTGGTAAATCTCTACGTCCACTAATTACTCGTAAAATTTCAACTCCATCATCAATGGTTCGATAAAAAATAATATATCCACTTAAGGCAATACCCTTGAGATCGGGAGCTATTTCTGTGTAGGTTTTACCACTGTTGGGAAAGGAAACTAATTGTTTACATTTTTGATTGAAGGATTGAAAAAACTTTTCCCCTGCTCTAACGCTATAAGTGGCAAAGTAGTCAGCAATGTCGTTTAGATCTTGAGTAGCGAGGACATTGATTGAATAGCGAGCCATCTATTCTCCCGAAAAACGTTCTAAGATACCGTTAACAAAAGTTTCTCCATCTACTGGAGGCGAAGATTCGGAAGCTTTTATTGCAGCTTGAATTTTAGCTTTTACAGATTGACTCCATTCACTTTCAGCTTGTTCATATTCATCGAAAAGACAGAGGGCAATTTCAATAATTTGTTGGCTGGATTGATATTTTCCTGTTTTAAGTTTGGCTTGAATTAGGTTTTTTTGTTCTGGAGTAAGGACGATATCCATAGCTAGTGTAAAATTTTGAGCTGAAATTGCTTTCTCTAATTATAGAAGTTTATTCTTATCAGATTTTGGCGATCGCTGTAGCGGTCTCTTTGACAATGCC
>CALKUU010000160.1 GCA_937996665.1 uncultured Xenococcaceae cyanobacterium
TTTTCGATGCTGAGCAAAGATAACTTCAAAGAAATTCAAAAAGCAATTAATCGTTGTAAAACCAAAGTTATTTTTGTGGGGGATGTGGCACAATTGCCTCCTGTGGGTGAGACAGAACCAATTGTGGCTAGTTATGAAGGCATTAAGTCAGAAGCAACCCTAAGAACAATTGTCCGCTACGATGGCGAAATTGTGCAGGTTGCCGAGCAGATTAGACAAGAGCGCATCCCTAACCGTCAAATGTATCCTTTTCAGACTACTCAAGATGGCACAGTTATTTGTTTGAGTCGAACTAAGTGGTTAGCAGAGGCGATCGCTCTATTTGCTTCCGAAGAATTCCAACGCAATCCCGATCATGTCAGGTTTTTAGTTTGGCGCAATCGTACTGCAACCATGCTTAATGGTTACGTTCGCAGCAAGCTCTGGGGAGCTGATGCTCCTGCTTATGTGATTGGCGATCGCTTAATTGCCAAAACTCCAGTCTTTCGGCTTAACCCTGATACTAAGGGAAAAAATAAATGGCAAATTATTATGAATAACTCGGAAGAGTGTGAAGTTACTGACGAGTCAACAATGAAAATTTCTCAGCTTCATGGCTGGGAATATGCAGAAGTCCCTGCCAGGACTGATGATGGTTTGAAAATTACTCTCCGAATCCTCTCTCATAAAAGTGTGCAAGAACGAGAATATTATCTGCGGCAACTCAAGGAGAAAAAGCAATGGCGCAACTATTACGACACTTTCAAATTGTTTGATAATGTTCCCTATGCCTATGCCATTACTACTCACAAGGCTCAGGGAAGTAGTTTAGATTACGTCTTCCCTGACATTAGTGATATGAAGTACAGTCCTGATTTAAATAAGCTTCTTTACACTGCCCTTACTAGAGCAAAGTTAAAAGCATTTATTCCCGATTCTTAAAATTTAGATATTGATCCTTGTAGATTTGCTTTGACCCTTTCTGACTATGAATTCAGGTCAAAGACTTGAGGCGGTAACGTACATTAGCTATAGTTACGCCTATTTGATACTTCGGACAATATTAAGAAGGGACAACCCCAGCTTTGAGTGTTGTAGCTAGTGGGTTTCCAATTTTTTGCATGTCTGGCTCTGACCCAGACGTGGTAAAAGGTTTGAAACCAATATTGGTTAAATGCTCTTTGCTTATAGTTGTCTACCTAAAAAGGTTTAAGCGTTTCTACTAATGTGCGATGCCCAAATTGCAATAATGTTTTGTTTAAAAACTTGCTTGCAATAATACTTCATGGTGTTGAGGGATACGAATGGGCACTGCAAGCACTTCATGATTGTAGAGGAATAAAGTCTTAACTCATTTTGATATTCTTTTGAGCTTTGGCATATTTGCCCCACTCAAATTCTAAATCATTAGAAATTTCCAGCGGCATAAATCCAACTTCAGATATTGCTTTTGCTGTAATCAATCTATTGGCTGTGATTAATTCCAATAAAGAATAGTAAAGATGATATCGTTTATCCTTTCTCAATAAAGACCTTAATTCTATTAATAAATCTTCTTTCGACAATGTTTTTTTGGCAATCATATATCTCCAAATAGTTAATCAACACTTAACTATAACAAATTTAAATTGTGAAATAATAACAAATCTATAAAGAATATTTCTGGATATCCTGAAAAGTCAATGATTATGGCGATCACGCAGTGCCAGCTTCGCTGATCGCGCAGTGCCAGCTTCGCTGATCGCTTTTGATAATAAAACGATACATTGATTCTATTAAAAAGCGTTATGCTTAAGGTTGAGAATCAACAGATTAAAGATTAAGTTTGGATCCAGTATATAAAGGTTTTTCCCATAAAGTATTGAGCTATTTCTTTCCCAATAATCTTGTCTCTCTAAATACAACACTCATTGAGAAGACAATCAAAATATGTCAATCTACGTAGGCAATTTATCTTACGAAGTTAACCAAGAAGACTTAAATGAAGTCTTTACCGAGTATGGAACCGTTAAACGTGTTCATATTCCCAGCGATCGCGAAACAGGTCGTGCTAGAGGATTTGCTTTTGTCGAAATGGAATCGGAAGCTAACGAAGATAAAGCTATTCAAGCTTTAGACGGAGCTGAATGGATGGATCGCCAGCTAAAAGTTAATAAAGCTAAGCCTCGTGAAGATAATAGAGGTGGCGGCGGTGGTCGTCGGAACAGCGGTTTCTAAGCCTTATTAATTAAATCAAAAAACTAATGAACACCTCTAGGAGTTAAGTAGCTTACTGCTATCTTATTTTCCTAGGGGTGTTTTGCGTATTAATATAATTGCTAGTCTAGAGCTTTGTCTTGTCTAATCGAACAAGCATTTTCTCTTTTGTCAGCAAGCAACTAATGTCTAAGTTTCGGGAAACTGCTGCAATTATTCGAGCAATTAGTCAGATGCTTCTCGTAAAACAGTAGTTTTTGTTCCTCGTGTTGTCGCCAGTTATATCTTTCGTGTGTCTACCGCAACTATCTACACTTTTTTCTGTGCTAACTATATAGTCAGAATTATCTAATTTTTTATACTTTCAGTTAGCTAAATTCACTAAAGCTTCAGGCTTAAACTGAATAGTCCCTGAGCTTGAATAGCGATAATATTCGCTAATAAATACTAGTAGAGTTATGTTGGCTTGATCGCTACTAGAGATCGATTTTACTGTGCAGATCTGCATTTTATCCTTGAAATAGGCAACAATGCGATCGCCGCGCTTGATCTCTAATGCTTGAATTTTTGTATTAAACAGTAATTTATTCTTCTTCATCTAATTCTTCCTCCTGATCTAGAAGATATCCAAGTTTGTTTACCATCATGTCGCCGTGAAACTTTTCCAATTAGCTGGGCATAAATCGACCAGGACTAGCTAATCAAGAGATTCATTTTCTCTAGGAAGAATAATCAATGTCAGTTCGCCTATCGATTCTTTTTGAAGTTCAGGATTTATGTATTTTTGATTCAATTTGATTGTGGTCGCAAATTTCTAGTTAATAAATTGCTTTTTGATAAAAGGTGAAGTCATAGCGGTCAAAAGACTGCCGTAATCTAGGTTGAAATTTACTCCCACTCCCACTTTGAGATCGAAGTTTTTACTATCAATAACCATGTGATCGCTACTTGACCCTAATATTTCGAGATCTCGATCTGGACTTAACCCAGAGATTAGAGCGTCCTGTTTGCCTAACGCAATAATTGCTCTTTGGTGCATACCGCGATCTTTGAATCGGGGGATATTGCCAAAAGCATCTTGTCCAATTTCGCCAAAAGGTAGAGAAGGCTTTACTTTTGATTCAATTACCTCAGCAATTAATTTAAAGGCATTAGTATCTAATTGCGGAATAGCTTGGCGGTTGACAGTTTCACGACCTAAAAGAATTGATTCGCCGATCCGCAGGTTATTGATTCGCCCAACTTGCTTAGTCGATTTATACCATTCGTAATTAGCAGAGTTGCCCCCAGAAGTTATCGATAAGTTAAGGTCGAATTTCTGTTCTATGGCATTAGTTAATGCTGAGAGTTGCTGCATCTTTTGCTCGTCAGGCTTGATACCTCCATAACAAGCCAAATTACAGCCGAGTCCGATAATTTTGAGATGAGCTAGGCAAAGGATTTTTTTAATGAAGAGAAAGATCTCATCGACGGGGATTCCTTCTCGTAAATCGCCCATTTCTACCATTAAGATTATTTGATGAATTTTATTGTGCAAAGAGGCATAATAGTTAAGCTTATTCAGAGTTTCAATCTCTGTATTAAGACTAATATCGACATCTTTAACCACTGATTCTGCTTGACTTAAAGCAGTTCGGAGTAGGACAAACTGAGCGGGAGTTCTCGCCTTTTTCATCCTTTGAATATTTTCTAACCGAGAGTCGGCAATAAACTTGACCCCTCCTCGAATCATGGCTTCGGCAATTAAAGGTTCTCCCAATACTGCCTTAGACACTCCCATCAAGGAAATACCCTGTTTTCCATAAAGTTCGCATAGTACCCGAGCGTTATGCTGGATTGTGGATAGGGCTATTTCGATTCTGGGCATAAACCCCGCGCTATTTTGGTGGCAACTTTTAAGGTTCACCCCGTTGTTAATAAAGGACGTGGCTGAGAATTTCCTTTATTTTGGAGATTGAGAGTGGGAAAAAGATTTCCTAACGCGCGGATTAATGTGTCACAGCCATAGGTTAAAACATCTGTTGTGGGCAATAACAGACGGTCTTCATAGCCTTTGATTGTTCTTTGGATTTCTGTCGTAGTCATGTTTTCATGGCTTAAGGCGATCGCAATTACCTGGGATTGGGAAACTGCTTTAATCAGTTGAATTTCACTGACAATATTCGGCATGGGTAAAAGAGGAAAATCGCAACGAAATTTTCTGCTTGGAGGATGTTGGAGAATAATCCCATCGGGCATAGATCCTTTAAGAATACCTACAGAACTCATAAAAGCTGGATGGGAGACCGAACTTTGCCCTTCGACTAAAATAATATCAGGACTCTCTTCTTCAAAAGCTTGGACAACAGCGTGTTCTATTTCCCCAATTACGAATTGAGACACCAGCGCGTCGATCGCT
>CALKUU010000161.1 GCA_937996665.1 uncultured Xenococcaceae cyanobacterium
GATAAAAATATCAATGGGTGCGCCCTGCTCGATTTGTCTTTGTAGTGTGCCAGAAGAGGCAAAGGTGTAATTGGTGTTGGCTTGAAGGTTGGTTGCTGACCATTGTTGATCTATGTCGGTTATTACTTCTTTGAGGCTGGAGGCAGCAGCGATCGTAATTTCGTGTTTGGGAATTTTAGCTGATTCTTGATCTTGCTTTATCTGAGCTGTATTGTTACACCCAGTTAGAGTTAGTAAGCAACAACTAATAATTATTGACAACTTTTTCGTTAACAAGAATCTATCTTTATTTTCTAGAATGATTGGTAAGTATCATGGTCGCAAGTCAACAGTAAATTTAGGCACTTTCTTTATCCTAGTTGATTCATTGCCCTGTTTTTTCCTTGTCTCTGTAACTGAGGTGACTTTCTGATTACTTAAGAATGCTAAAGGTTTGCTCGCCTTGTGTGAAAAAAGCGATCGCTAAAATCGTGTCTTGCTTCAATGTTCTATCCGGCTTATTAAAGGCAATAAAGTATGCTTACTTCGTTATCATTTAGGTAAATTCTAAATACAAAAAGTTATGGAAGTTCTCAAACTTACAACGGAAATAGACCCGACTGGACAATTAAAAATCGACCTGCCAACTAATTTAGAAGCAGGAAAGGTAGATTTAGTCGTAATCCTCAATCCAGTTACAGATGAGAAAACGAAACAAAATCCCTATGATTTTTCCGATTTAAAAGGACAACTTAGCTGGCAAGGTGATGCTGTTGCAACCCAAAGACAATTAAGAGATGAATGGTAATCGTTATCTGCTAGATACCAATGCTATTATTGCTTTGCTAAAAAAAGACTCAAAATTAATTCAATTACTTGTACGTGCAGATTGGGTTGGTATTTCTATAATTAGCCAAATTGAATTCTTAGCTTTTTCTGGCTTGAGCGAAGTAGATAAACAACTTTTCCAACAGTTTTTGCAACGAGTAGAAGTTATCGATCTCGACCGTAAAAATACATCTCTCATTGAGAAGATTATCTTAATTCGAGAACAATATCGCTTAAAACTGCCCGATTCGATTATTGTTGCGATGACATTACAAAATTCGGCACAGTTAATAACTCGTGATGCTCAACTTAGGAAGGTAGAAGAATTAACTATTATTGATTGGTAAAAGATTTTCAAGAAGACTAAAAGGTTAATGGCATAAATCAATTTCTGCATAATTTAAATAGCCAACTATACAAGAATTAGTCAATGTGCTTGAGGAAGTCTTATCTGCAAATCTTTCTAAAAATTAAGATCGCAAGTTAACTTAAATAATTTGCGATCTTAATTTAATTTAGTTTTTGATTGTGCCCGCCAAGGACAGCCTAAATGTCCAAATTCATCATATTTAGCTTAGGTGCATTTGTTTCAATGAACTCTCGGCGAGGGGCAACGCGATCGCCCATCAAGACCGTAAACATCCGATCTGCTTCGGCAGCCGATTCAATTTCTACTCGCTTCATCATCCGCGTTTCAGGATTCATAGTTGTATCCCAAAGCTGTTGAGGCATCATTTCACCCAAACCTTTGAAACGCTGAATATTGTAGTTAGCATTTGCTGGTAGTTCCGAGATTTTTTGCTGCAAGTCGCGATCGCTATAGCAATAGTAATGACTCTTACCTCGTTCTAGTTTATAAAGAGGAGGGCAAGCAATATAGATATAGCCTTGTTCAACTAAGTCGCGTTGATAACGATAGAAGAAGGTCAGCAACAGAGTCCGAATATGCGCTCCATCAACGTCAGCATCAGTCATAATTACGATGCGATGATAGCGCAATTGAGTAGGATCAAATTCTTCTCCTTTGATTCCTAGCCCCAGGGCAGTAATCATCGACTGAATCTCATTATTTTTGTAGATTTTCGCGTCATCAGTCTTTTCAATGTTAAGGATTTTACCTCGCAAGGGCAAAATTGCTTGGGTATGTCGGTCTCTTCCTTGTTTAGCACTACCGCCCGCAGAATCGCCCTCAACCAAATAGATTTCCGATTCAGAAGGATCGCGAGAGCTACAATCAGCTAATTTTCCAGGTAGCGTAGTTGACTCTAGAACCGACTTGCGACGCACGAGGTCGCGAGCACGTCTGGCAGCCTCAGCAGCTTTAAAAGACTGAACTGCTTTTTCGATAATGGTATCGCCAACATTGAGATTGAACTCTAAATACTCATTGAGCACCTCTCCTACGAGAGAATCGACAATTCCTCTGACCTCGGTATTCCCCAACTTGGTTTTGGTTTGTCCCTCAAATTCTGGTTCAGGAACTTTAACTGAGATAACCGCAGTTAGACCTTCGCGAATATTTTCGCCACTGAGATTTTTATCAACCTCTTTTAACTTGTTGCGCTTACGGGCAAAATTGTTCATTGTCCTAGTGAGGACAGTTTTCAAGCCTTCTAGGTGAGTTCCACCATCGATTGTCCGAATGTTATTTGCAAAACCGAGCAAGTTATCGCTATAAGCATCAAGACACCATTGCAAGGCAACTTCAACACTAACACCATTTTTTTCTGCTTTGACAAACAAAATATCAGGGTGAAGCGCTTGTTTCTCTCGGGTCATATAGGCGACATACTCTTTGATACCGCCTTCATAGAGATAGGTTTCTTCGCGAACTTCTTCCTCGCGATAGTCGGTGAAAGTTATTCCTACTCCTGCATTTAGGTAGGCTAACTCTTTTAATCTGCTCGATAAAACGCTGTATTCAAACTCAGTTGTTTCTGTAAAAATCGTGGCATCGGGAAAGAAGTGTACCGAGGTTCCCGTTTGTTTAGGATCTTCTTTATTGGGAGTGACTTGTAGTGCTCCTTGTGCTTTCCCCTTCTCGTAACGTTGAAGATTAACTTGCTGATCTCGCCAAACTGTTACTTCTACCCACTCAGACAGGGCATTAACAACGGAAACCCCAACCCCGTGCAAACCACCAGAGACTTTATAGCTGCCTCCACCAAATTTACCCCCAGCATGTAAAACAGTCATGACTGTTTCTAGGGCTGACTTACCTGTTTTGGCGTGGATCCCAACAGGAATACCTCTGCCATCATCTGTAACTCTGACTGATCCCTCTTTGGTAATTTCAATTTCGATGTGGGTACAATGACCAGCTAAGGCTTCGTCAATGGAGTTGTCTACTACCTCGTATACTAGGTGATGCAGTCCTTTTGGCCCTGTTGAACCAATGTACATCCCTGGTCGTTTGCGTACTGCCTCTAGACCTTCAAGTACCTGAATTTGATCTGCACCGTAACTGCTAGTCATTTAATCTAATCTCTCCAAAAAGGATTTAAGCTCGAACAAAGCTTCTGTCTGACAAAAGACTCAAAAATTCTAACACATCAACTTGTGTGGGGGTTTAAATGTCAATTGGTGATACTTTTCTTAATTAATGAACCCCCCTTTTTTGCATAACCTTCCCTTAATAACTCAGCAATTTGTTGTTGGCAATAATGAGTTAGGTTGTTAACTAATTTTTTAGCTTGCTTACCCTGATACTTCTGTTTTTGCTCAAGGGTTAGATGCTGAGGATTGCCAATTAGAAGCTTGACGTGATGATACAGGATAACGGGATGCAAGCCCTCTCTTTGAAAGATGGTTTCAGAGGAATCTAGCTTAGTTAACCACTTAATTGGAAAAGTGTCATACTTTGTTTCTGCTAGAGAAGCGATCGCAATGGGTAAAATTGTTACGTTATCAGCCTGAAGACGATAAGCGAGATGGGCAAAGCCTCTTTGAAAATTACCCACTTGATTACAACTAGGCGGCTCAACCATCGGTAAGGCTCCTTCAGGAAAGAGTCCAATCCATTGGTGATTATCTGATAATTGTTGGGCTGTACGAAATAACTGCTCTTGTCCTTGATTCTTTGATCCTAGAGGAAAACAGTTGAGTAAAGAGGTTATCTGTTTTAGTCCTAGAGTTTGACCCATGTAGTGATGACAAGCAATTCTTAAAGAATAGGGCATTGCTTCTAGTAGTAATGCTGCATCTAAAAAACTACGATGATTGCTAATGACAATTACTCGATTATCGAGGGGAATTCGCTCTGCATGTTGAATCGAAGTCTCAACATTAAAAAATTTCAACATCAACTTAGCAAGCAATCTAGATTTATTAGCTAACATCGGGGCTGATAAATATCAAAAAGTTTTAATTTCATTTCCCAAACAGTCAACTGCTAATTATTAGCTAGCAACATTAATTGATTGAGCGACCACAATATCAGACTTTTGTCTTTCCTTAACAATAAAATTCAAGGACTTAAGAGAAAGGAAGATCAATAATCTATTGGTTTTCTTGCTCTAGCAAATGTTGATCTGATTTAAGTTTTAATTTTAAATGCTTGTTTTGATATCGACAGTATAATGTTTCGCTACGATTAAGATCCTTTAAACGTTGAATTGTGATCTGAGAATTGTCATATTTTAGGCGGAAGGATGTTAGATTCTCTTTTGCTTATAGCTTTTGTCTTTAAATACTTTTTGCCAATAACTACATAAACATCTTCATGACTAATAATCCTGCTCCTCAAAAATTTGTTGTTACAACTCCTCTTTACTATGTCAACGATGTTCCTCACATTGGTAGTGCTTACACAACTCTGGCGGCAGATGCCCTAATTCGTTGGCAGCGGCTACAAGGTAATTCGGCGCTTCTAATTACAGGAACTGATGAGCATGGACAAAAAATAGAACGCACAGCGATCTCCAAAGACCTAGCTCCTCAAGAGCATTGTGATCAAATTGTCGTAAGTTTTAAGTCTTTGTGGGAGCAATTAAATATTCAATATGATCGCTTTAGTCGAACTACTGCTTCTGAACACAAAGTAATTGTCGATCAGTTTTTTGAAAGGGTGTGGGAGAAAGGTGATATTTATCTCGACCAGCAGCAAGGTTGGTATTGCGTTGCCTGCGAAGAATTTAAAGAAGAAAGAGAGCTAACTGAAGATAAACATTGCCAAATTCATACCAATAAGAAAGCTGAATGGCGTGATGAAGAGAATTACTTTTTTCGTCTCTCCAAATATCAAAAACAATTAGAAGCGATTTACGCAGATAACCCTGAATTTATTCAACCAGTAGCGCGTCGTAATGAAGTTCTCAACTTTGTTGCTCAAGGGTTGCAGGATTTTTCAATTTCTCGGGTTAACTTAGATTGGGGTTTTCCCATCTCCCAAGATCCGAAGCACACTATTTACGTTTGGTTTGATGCTTTGCTTGGTTATCTAACGGCTTTATTAGAGCCAGATCAAGAAGCAAATTTAGAGCTAGCACTGAGTCAAGGATGGCCGATTGATTTGCACTTAATTGGTAAAGATATATTACGTTTTCATGCGGTTTATTGGCCAGCTATGCTTTTGTCCGCTGAATTACCTATACCTAAGAGAGTATTCGGTCACGGTTTTCTTACGAAAGACGGTCTCAAGATGGGCAAAAGTTTAGGTAATACCCTGAATCCTTTTGAATTGTTAGATAAGTACGGTTCTGACGCCGTGCGTTACTACTTTTTAAGAGCGATCGAATTTGGCAAAGATGGAGATTTTAATGAGTCTCGCTTTGTCGATTTGCTCAATGCTGATTTGGCTAAAAACTTAGGCAATCTGCTCAATCGTACTCTAGGCATGTTGAATAAATATTGCCAAGGAAATGGGCCCCAATTAAAACAAGAAGACTATCCTGATCATGATTCTTTGAAAACTATTGGCTCTAATCTTGGTTCGCAAGTAGCGATCGCTTATCAAGATTTGCAATTTAAGCAAGCCTGCGAAGCTATCTTAGAATTAGCCAACGCCAGTAATAAGTACATTGATGATCATGCGCCATGGGTTTTATTCAAAGAAGGTAAACAAGAAGAGATCGAACATGTTTTATATGCAGTTCTAGAATCTATTCGCTTGGCTGCCTATTTGCTATCCCCCATTGTGCCTAATTTAAGCAATGCCATTTATCAACAACTGGGATTTAGCTGCAACTTTAATGAGTTGACTCAATTGAGTGCTGCTCCTGTTTTTGCTCAACACTCTCGTTGGGGGCATTTGCCAGCAAACCTAAATCTTAATAAAGCTCGTCCAGTTTTCACACAATTGGAATTATCATCAGTGGTATCAGATAGTTAGGGTCTTTTTGAATAACAAAATATCAAACTTATTATTTCTTGTCTTGAGGAGGAAGGCCAATTGATTACTAACATAACTTTTTTCTAAAATTAAAAGAGGCTTAATAAAATGCTAGAAAACTTTGAAAGCGATCCGATTTTTACGGCTGAACAGATATTAGAAAATCGCGGTCGTGTTGCCATCTTTATTGACGGATCGAACTTATTTTATGCGGCATTACAACTAGGCATAGAAATCGACTACAGCAAGCTACTTTACCGTCTGACTTGTGGTTCTAGGTTACTGCGTTCCTTTTTCTATACTGGCGTTGATCGAACGAATGAAAAGCAGCAAGGATTTTTGTTGTGGATGCGTCGTAATGGCTATCGTGTTATCGCCAAAGATCTAGTTCAACTACCAGATGGCTCTAAAAAAGCCAATCTTGATGTCGAAATTGCCGTTGATATGATGGCTCTAGTTGGCTCTTATGACACTGCAGTTTTAGTCAGCGGAGATGGTGACTTAGCTTATGCTGTTGATGCTGTTAGCTATCGTGGTGCCAGAGTTGAAGTCGTCAGCTTACGTTCCATGACTAGCGATAGTTTGATTAACGTTGCTGATAGATATGTCGACTTGGATCAAATTAAGGAGGATATCCAAAAAAATACTAAACACAATGAGCCTTATCCTGCTTTTTCTGGGTTTAGAATTTTAGATGAAAATAAAGCTACTTCTTAGCTAATTAAGCACATTTTTAGCAGGTATCTTTTTGACCAAAAACAATAAAAAATACTTTGTATCAGCGTTGAGTATGGTTTTATTAAGGTTAGGCCTTACTGACAAGTTTCTGTTCGGTATTAAGAACCCATCGAAAAGTCTTATTCGCAAGGCTTTTCTTTTGGTATTGTGCTTGTTAATTCCAGCTTGTCAGGCGACCCTTCCTAATAACTCTGTTGCTGAAGAGCAGACAGACAACACAACTCGCTTAAATACAAAGTTAGTTCTTAATGACGCTGTTTTAGAACAATCGAATCTTGAAGGTGATTTGGTCTGGAAAATTAAAGCTAAGCAAACCACTTATAGTGATGATCGGAAAATTGCCTATGTAGAGAAGATAACCGCCAATCTCTTAAAGAATGGAAAAGTTATCCTCAAAGTTAAAGGGGATAAAGGGGAAATTCGTGACAATGGCAATGTTATTTTGCTCACTGACAATATTGTTGCTAATGACGTTAGAAATAAAAGCGTTTTTCGAGGTAATTTTGTCGAATGGCATCCACCAGAAAACACCCTAGTTATTAAAAACAATTTACAAGTAAATCATCCTGACTTGATTGTTACGGCTAATACTGCTAAATATTTTACCGATGTTGAAAGCTTGGAATTAATCGACGATGTCGTTGCGAACACTACCAATCCTAATTTGTTACTAGAGGGAAGTAGATTGTCGTGGCAAATTCCGCAGCAAAAAATTATTTCTCAGAGTCTTGTCAAAATAGTTCGTTACCAAAAAGAAGAAATAACAGACCGTATATTTGCAGATGCAGCAAATGTGGATATTAGCGAGCACAATGTTAATCTACATGGCAACGTCGAATTAATATCTGTGGAACCAGAATTGAGCGTAGCGTCTAACTCTTTTGTCTGGAATTATCGAAAACGACTGATTATTAGCGACCAACCAATTCAATTAGTTAATAACTTGCAGCAATTTAGCGTTACAGGTAATCATGGTCAAGTAGATTTTAAATCTGAAATTGCTACTCTGAAGAATGGAGTTCAAGGAATTAATAATCGAGAACAGGCTACTCTTTATGCTCAGCAAGCTATTTGGGACATCAATCGTCAAGAGATAGATGCTGTGGGTAATGTTATTTATAAAAGAACTCAGCCCAATGTAAATTTGACTGGGGATAGAGCTTTAATCGATTTAGGTGAAAATAAGGCGATGCTTAGTAGCAAGCAGCCTCGACAAAAGCCAGTTGTTTCCATTGTCATTAATGAATCTCCTTAGCTAAGTCACCTAGATGTGGGTAGATCAGAAAATCGCACCCAACTTAATTTTTTCATTAATCTGTTATCTGAACTCTTGGTTATGAAAGCTGAAGCATTTATCTCTAAGTATATTTTCCTGGTTGTTAAGGATTAGCTTTATTTCTTTGCAATAATTAATTAACTTTTAAAGAGACCTCCGCCTTAGGATTTAGTGGGCTAATCATTATTTTTAAGTGGTCTATTCTTAAATTTAATCTTGAGTAAATCTTAAGAGACTGACTATAATTGCAGTTGGGACAAATGACAAACTGTTACAGTTCTTGACGAAGCCCGAAAATGTCAACGGACTGAGTGATAGCATTCCCTACATAACCAGATTATAAAAAGACGAGAGAATTTGTATATGTCAGAAATTACTCTTTCTGGGACTATGCCAAAATTTGGCGGTAGTACTGGTGGCTTATTGACTAAAGCAGAGGTAGAAGAAAAATACGCTATTACTTGGACTAGCAAGAAAGAGCAAGTATTTGAAATGCCTACTGGTGGTGCAGCGATTATGAATACAGGAGAAAATCTTCTGTATTTTGCTCGCAAGGAACAGTGTTTAGCTTTAGGTACTCAATTGAGAACTAAATTTAAACCTCGGATTCAAGACTACAAAGTTTATCGTGTCTTGCCATGTGGCGAAGTTCAATATCTTCACCCTGCGGATGGCGTATTCCCTGAAAAAGTTAACGAAGGTAGACCTTTTAGTGGGAAGAAAGATCGTAAGATCGGCGATAACCCTGAGCCTGCAACCTTAAAATTTTCTGGGACTACTCCTTCTGAGGCATAAAATTATCAATTTACCTCTTAGGGGATTTGTTCTGGGAGTGTGAGTGGATGATAAAATTCTGTTGGTCTTTTGCCAATAGCTTTTGATCCAAATATACTTGTACTTTTTTGTTCAGTATTTTGATGTCTTTTGCTTTTGTTTAACGACTAAACAAAATTAAGTTTCTTCATGCTCAAATAGTGAGACTTCTATTTTCATTATTTTGAATACATATTAAAGACAACGTTTTGTTTTTATCTAGACGTTGTCTTTGTTGTTTGTTCACTTTTCCTGTTAACTAATTCCCATTTTTTGATCAATTCATGATTTTTCCTCGTTTTTCTGATTTTTCGAATTTGTCTGCGCAAGGAAATTTCATTCCCGTTTATGAGGAATTAGCCGCAGACCTAGAAACACCAGTCTCAGCATGGTATAAGGTTTGTGCAGAGCAGCCTTATAGTTTTTTATTAGAGTCAGTTGAAGGCGGAGAGAATTTAGGTAGATACAGTTTTTTGGGTTGTGATCCTGTTTGGGTGCTAGAGGCTAGAGGAGATACAACGGTTAAAAATAATCGCAATGGGGCTAGTGAAAATTTTCAGGGAAATCCTTTTGAGATTGTAGAGAGTTGTCTTGATTCTATTCGCCCTGTTAAGTTGCCTCAGTTGCCGTCTGGAATTGGCGGTTTGTTTGGTTTTTGGGGCTATGAACTGATTAATTGGATTGAGCCTAAGGTTTCGGTTAATCAATTAAAATCTACAGACTTGCCTGATGGTGTGTGGATGCAGGTAGATAATCTTTTGATTTTTGATCAGGTAAGGAGAAAAATTTGGGCGATCGCTTATGCAGATTTAAGAGATGAGTCTATAGATCTAGCTCAAGCATATAAGTTAGCCTGCGATCGCCTGGGAAAATTAGTGCAAAAGCTAAAGTCACCACTACCTCCAGAAGCGGTTACTTTGCAATGGCAATCGGATCCTACCGAGCAAAAACCACTTGAGTATACGAGTAACACTTCGGCTGAAGAATTTTGTGCCAGTGTGCTCAAATCTCAGGAATATATTCTTGCGGGCGATATTTTCCAAGTGGTTGTTTCCCAAAAGCTGTCAACTTCTTATCAGGGAAAGCCCTTTAACTTATATCGTTCTCTCAGATTAGTTAACCCTTCTCCCTACATGGCTTATTACCAGTTTGGTGATTGGCAGTTGATTGGTTCTTCTCCAGAGGTAATGGTTAAGGCAGAAAAAACAGAGGAAGACTCCTTTTTGGCTACAGTAAGACCAATTGCTGGAACTAGAAAAAGGGGAGCCAGCCCGTCCGAAGATAAAGCTTTAGCCGCAGATCTGTTGCAAGATCCTAAAGAAATTGCTGAGCATATCATGCTGGTGGATTTGGGGCGTAATGATTTGGGAAGAGTCTGCGAGAAGGGTACTGTGAGTGTTGATCAGTTAATGGCGATCGAGCGATATTCTCATGTAATGCATATTGTGAGTAATGTTGTTGGCATTTTAGACTCTGACAAGAGCGCTTGGGATTTGTTGAAAGCTTGTTTTCCTGCGGGCACAGTTAGTGGCGCACCGAAAATTAGGGCTATGGAAATTATTAATGAGTTAGAACCAGAAAGAAGAGGTCCTTATTCTGGGGTCTATGGTTACTATGATTTTGAGGGTCAATTAAACAGTGCTATCACAATTAGAACCATGATTGTCAGCCCACAGACCGATCGCCAAGATAGTCATCTGGTATCGGTTCAAGCTGGTGCTGGCTTGGTTGCCGATTCTGTTCCTGAAAGTGAATATCAAGAGACTATAAATAAGGCTAAGGCTCTTTTAGAAGCAATTCAGCGCGTTTCTTAATCAATAGACTATGACAGCGATAAATAATGATTAAGAATTACCAATCTTAATCATTATTTATCAGAAAAATTTTGAGAACTTCAAGTTAAGTCCAATCTTGTTTTTGATCTGTTTTAAAGCGATCACGGTAAATTTCTTTTTTGTTGTGAATAGCCAGGGTTTTGGCGAATAGTTCTGCTTCTGTGAGTTGCCAAAGACCGAGAATCCGTTGCAAATTTTGCTGAGTGTTGCGAGCGCCAGGAAAACCTTGATAACGAATTGTGAGTCTAGCTAATTCTGCTAGATTATGCTCATTTGGCTTCCCATTGAGAAGATTATTAATCACAATGCTGTCTTTAGCAGCCCGAGGATGTTGTTGATCTAAATTACTCATAAATTTATATTAGTTATTGTCAAAAAATAAGTGTCGAAAAATCCCTTAGGATATTCTTAATAAAATAATTTTAAAAAAATGGTTTTGAGTGATTGGTTAGATTGGATTGCGGTTTTTGGCTATATCTCTGTAACAGTTTTCGTCATGTATCGAGTTTTCTCAACGAATAGCGATTAGTTAGTGCCTATCGTTTTGAGGTTATCATTTTTCTCGCTCACCTCAATTTTCTAAATAGAAATTTAAACTTAGCTTTAAATTTGATTTGTTGGCAATCAACAATTTGTAGTTGCGAGTGAGAATACTTTTAGGCTAGATTTCTAGTCTGATTTTAGGGAGCTTTAAATTCAATTGTGAATCTTGATATGACGGCAATAAGTTACCTCTTATAAATGTAATTTTAAAATAATGTTACGCTTTTGCTAGCATAGGGTTCTTTCAGCTTAAGGAATGCTTTTGTGAATTCCCAGAATAAATACTCCAATCTCCAAACTAGTTACAGAATTAAGTCTCGTAAGCCTAGACTTAACTTGTTTTCGTTTTTTCTACTCGGACTTGGTGGTGCGGCGATCGCAACTGTGTTCATTGGGTTGAAGCTTAAAGCAAGTGTTCCTGACTCTGTTGCCGATGTTAGTAGTTATGCCAGACCAAATACAATTACCATTAAAGCTAGTGATGGCAGTGTCTTAAAAGAAATTGGTGAGGTTAGTCATCAAAAGATAGATTTGGAGCAAGTCCCCGATTACCTGTCTCAAGCATTTGTAGCCAGCGAAGATGTTCGTTTTTATAAGCATAATGGTTTTGATCTCAGAGGCATTGCTAGAGCTGTTGTTGCTAATGTTAAAGCGGGAAGTGCCCAAGAAGGTGCTAGCACTATTACCCAGCAGCTAGCGCGAGTAGCTTATCTGAATCAAGAGAAAAAAATCTGGCGTAAGCTCCGAGAAATTGTTATTGCCCAAGAAATTGAAAAGAATCTGACGAAACAAGATATTTTAGAAACCTATTTGAATCTGGTCTATTTTGGTTCTGGTTCTTATGGAGTGGCAGATGCCACCTGGGTTTATTTTGGTAAAAAGCCAGATCAATTAAATCTATCTGAAGTTGCAACTCTTGCGGGTATTGTCCCTGCACCGAGTGTTTATTCTCCTTTTAGTAATCCTGAGCTAGCTTTAAAAAGAAGAAATAGCGTTTTAAAGAAAATGCTAGTTGCTGGTTATTTAACCCCAGAAGCTGCCAACCAGGCTATTGCTACACCCCTGGTTACCAATCGTAAACGCCCTCAACGCTTGCAAAGAAAGTTTCAATATTTTACTAACTATATTGAAGACGAATTACCTAAAATTATTGAAGCTGATACTTTAGCAGAAGGGGGTATTGTCGTTGAAACAACCCTGGTTCCCGATTGGCAAATTGCCGCAGAAGCAACCGTTAGCTATGGTTTAAAGCGATATTCTAAGTGGCATAAGTTTCAAGAAGCTGCCATTGTGGCGATTGAGCCTCAGAGCGGTGAAATTAAAGCGATGGTTGGGGGGAAAGATTTTGGCAATAATCAATATAATCGAGTCACTCAGGCTCAACGTCAGCCAGGTTCGACTTTCAAACCCTTTGTCTATACAGCGGCGATCGCCGCAGGCTTTTCTCCTTACAAAAGTTATTTGGATGCTGAATTTTATGTAGATGGTTATAAGCCTAAAAATAATAATAAAAAGTATATCGAAGAAAAAATATCCATTTACAAAGCTCTCAAAGACTCGGTAAACACAGTTGCGCTTCAAACTTTAATCGATGTTGGTGGTAAGCCCGTTGTCAAACTTGCCCAGCAAATGGGGATTAAATCAGAATTACAACCTACTTACTCTTTGGCTTTAGGTTCTTGGGAAGTCAATCTTCTCGAATTAACCAACGCTTATGCAACCTTTGCTAATCAAGGAATTTATCAAGAAAGTCATGGGATTCGTCAAGTTAGCGATCGCCAAGGTAAGATAATCTATCAAGCTGATTTTCCCTCAGAAGAAGCGATTGACCCGCAAACAGTAGCTATGATGAACTGGATGCTCAAAGGCGTTGTGGAAGCAGGAACGGGTATTCCCGCTCAAATCGGTAGACCTGCTGCTGGCAAAACTGGGACTACTGATGATTCTCGCGACCTTTGGTATGTTGGTTATATCCCCCAATCTGCTGCGGGGATTTGGTTGGGTAACGATGATAATAAGCCAACCAAGGGTTCTAGTGGAGTTGCCGCTGAGATGTGGCGTCACTTTATGTTACAAGTCATTAAAGACACTCCCATCAAAGCTTTTCCTCCTCGCCCCAGCTTAACTGGGAGGGAAAAAACAATTGCTCTTGAACCGTTTAAGCCCAAGAAAACCTATCATATTCGTCAACCTAAATCATCGCAGTCCTCTCCGACAAGATATCGGCGAACATATCCCAGAACCTATCGAGGTAACACTAGTCCAGCAGGTAGTTCTAATCCCAGTACTACTCCTGCTGCTAACGTCAATAAGCAAACGCCGATCTTACAAAAAAATACTCAACAGAAAGCTAATCCTTTTATTCGAGAGCATAAACAAAAGTTCAACCCTGCTAATAACTCTAGTGGTGATTGGGTGAAAGAAAGACTAGGTAGATAACTCTAGACTTTAAATCCTTGTTGCTATTTTACGCTTAATAGTTATTTGTCTAAATCAGCATATTTTTCAGATTAAACGTCTTTAGATGAGAATTAGCTCCCATAAAATAAATTTCAGTAACATTTAGTGAACAAAAGCTAAATTAATTCAACTGTGTTTATCTAATGATAATAATGTAAATATTATGGGCGCGTAGTTTATCCACCTCCCTTAAATCCTGTTTAGCAAGCTAAGTTAAAACTGAAAAATATGTCTATTCCTTTACTTGACTATTCACCTACAAGTCAAAATCAGCGAGTTGTTGGTTACGAAATCTCTGGAGAAGAGCAACCTAAAATCTATAGTAGTCAAAATCTTCTTTCCTCAACGGAAATGGATGTATTAATTGATGCTGCTTATCGTCAAATATTCAATGAGCAACAAATGCTCAGTAGCAATCGTCAGAGAGAATTAGAATCTCAACTACGTAGTGGTCAAATAACCGTTCGAGATTTTATTCGGGGACTGGTTTTATCTGCAACTTTTCAAAGACGTAATTACGAAGTTAGTAATAATTACCGCTTTGCCCAAATGTGTGTGCAAAGACTTCTAGGAAGAGATATCTACCAAGAACAAGAGAAACTAGCCTTATCAATTGTTTTGGCAACATCTGGCTCTCAAGGATTAGTCGATCAACTGCTTAATAGTGAAGAATATATAAGTAATTTTGGGTACGATACAGTTCCTTATCAACGTCGGAGAATCTTGCCTCAAAGAGATATGGGTGAGTTGCCTTTTGCGAGAATGCCTCGCTATGGAGCAGATCACCGCAATGTTTTGACCAGTATGGGGTATTTTTCCAATCAGGGAGAAAGTTCTGCTCCTTACTATCCTCCTGCCAAAGTTTTGCTTGCAGGAAAAATCATTACAATCGCTGGGGCATCTATTCTTGGCTTAGGATCAGTTGCTGTTGCTTTAGCTGCTTGGGGAATTATTTCTCTCTAACTTAGGTGGTGAGCTAACTTATGATCGTCAATTTAAAATAAGTTGCTTTAAGGCGACACGAGAAAAGAAGCATTCATAATACGAATGCTTCTTTTTTGTTGATCTTGTCAACACCACTGTTCTGTTTTGATAAGTGATGTCTGCTGATTGTGTTTAGATAGCAGGCTTAGTTGCAATCCAGTATTTACTGACAAAGTGGTTTTCAATTTCAATAGTTGTAAAACCAGCTTTTTCTAGTCTTGTTTCTAAGTTATCAGTTGCATAATGACGATAGTAGGGTTCGTGGAAAAGCACAGGGAAATTATCCATCATTACTTCAAAGTCTGGAGAATCTCCTTTTTGCATCGAATCACAAATAATTAGAGTTCCTTCTGGCTGTAAAACTCTAAAGCATTCTTCAATAACATTCTGTCTTGCTTGAGGCGGTAGTTCGTGGAATAAAAATACAGATGTTACCGCACTGAAATAATTGTCTTGATAAGGAAGATGTTCTCCATTTGCTTGCAAGAGTTGTGGTAGCTCGCCAGGAATTTCTGACAAAAGCTGGTTGGCTTTTCTGAGATAAGCAGGGGATAAATCTACTCCAAATAACTTTGCTTTAGAGAGGGCTGATCTGATCATCCTCAGAGTTCTGCCTGTTCCGCAGGCAACATCTAAAATCCGAGCATCTTGAGAAGATGTATCGGTCTTGGCTAGTTTGTCCTTTAAGGGTTTGAGAATTCTCCGACGCATAGCATCCGCAGAACCATTAAAGAGAATTTCTACTTGTAAATCGTAAAGATTGGCAGAAAGATCACTTAGATAGCCGTCAGTTTGATAGTGAAAATTTTGTAAATAGTAGCTGGGATAGCCTTGGCGATCAATATCGGTATCAAACTCTTGATATTGTTTGGCTCCTACTCGATTCCAAATTTTGGGTAAGTCAAGCCAAACCTCTGGATAATATCGGAAAAAATCGCCCCAAGGATTATCAAAAAGGGTTTCACTAGGATAGATTCCATCTTGAGAATCCTGCCATTCTGTTTCTGCTAATTTTTTCATCCCATTTTGCAGTTTGAGTAGGGTCTCTTGGGAAAGTGGTTGGATCCCTTCTTGTCTATCGGCAAGGATGAGATTGGTTAGGCGATCGCTAAGTGTTTTATGGGCAACTCCGAAGATTTTTTTTCCTTCTTGAAAAGTTTGATAAGCAAGCTTTGTTAAATCTTCAGGGATAAATTGGTCGAATTTTGGTGCAGAGTTCATCGTGAGTTAGTTAAATTGAATTAGTTAAGAATTGACTAGGAATGGTAAATTTACAAATCTAGTTGGGATACTGTGTATTTATACTTGTAAATAAGTATAAATAATATTGACTATTTTGTTGGGTTGGCAACTGTGTCTCTATTTTTTAATTAGGGTGATAATCTTGCTACTTTCCAGCCTGTTCGCTGTAGTTTCGTATAAATAAGGCGATCATGTAGGCGATCTGGTCTACCTTGCCAAAATTCAATTGATGTTGGGATAACTCTTATTCCTCCCCAATGTGGGGGTCTGGGAATAATCTCACTATCCTGATATTTTTGGTTTAATTCTTGCTGTTTCGTGACTAAGGTCTCTCTATTGGCGATAACCTGACTTTGTTGGGATGTCCAAGCTCCAATTTGAGAACTAATTGGACGAGAATGAAAGTAGTCATCTGACTCTGAATCACTGATTTTTTCTATTGATCCTTCAATTCTGACTTGGCGTTCTAGTTTATCCCACAAGAAGACTAGTGCTGCGGAAGGGTTAAGTTCTAGTTGTTGACCTTTGGCGCTTTGATAATTAGTAAAAAAGACAAAACCACGCTCATCATAATGCTTAAGTAGAACAATTCTGGCTGAAGGCTTGCCATCAAGAGATGCAGTTGCTAAAGTCATGGCGTTTGGCTCCCTTAAGTCAGCTTTGAGGGCTGTTTGGAACCAATCGTCGAATTGTTTGATCGGATCAGAGTTGATTTGATTTTCTACTAAATCTCCGTAGGTATAGTTTTGGCGTAAATCTGCTACTGTACGATCCATAGTCTCCTGTTCTCGTGTTTATCCTAAATAATAAATTCTAGATTAATTCCTAGAATCTTTTGACCAATGGCAATTATTCCTGCGCAAATGGCGATTTCGAATTTGATTAGTTCTGCCGAACAAGGGGAAATAGATCCATGGGATGTTCCTGTTATTGAAGTTATTGACCGCTTTCTATGCGAACTAGGATTAATGGAGACTGGGGATATTTCTACACAGGAAGCCAATCTTCCTCAATCTGGTCAAGCTTTTTTGTGGGCATCAATGTTGGTTTTATTAAAAGCCGATACGCTCAAATTATTACAAGAAATCTATCAAGAAGAGGAAATCGAAGAAGACTTTCTAGAAGATTTTGATATTGAAGATCTTAGCTCTCACAATTCTTTGCCTCCTTTTTTAGAGCAACATCTTCGTCGCCGCACTTCTGTTCCGCCTAGAGGCAAGCGCAAAGTAACCTTACAAGAACTCATTGATCAATTAGAGCAGATTGCTGCTGAAATTGAAGCGGCAACAACAGGCGAGAAAAAACCGAAACGGACTACTACTTCTCGGCGCGCAGCGATGAAAGCGATCGCTAATCTTGCTCATAACGAGAATTTGACTGAGTTAGCCATTCAGTTAGAACATTATTTAAGACAATTGTTTCCTCAATTGTCTTCTAATCAAGATTTCCTTAATTGGGAGTTATTATTATCTCATTGGCATCAAGATAATGGTTTGATTTCTGGTTTAAGTGAAAAGTCTGAACACGAATCTCATAATGATCGCGCTGGAGTTTTTTGGGCGTTATTATTGCTTTCTGCCCAATCTAAAGTCGAGCTATCTCAAGAGGAATTTTACCAAGATCTGAGTATCAGACCCTTACTGGCTCTGTAGTATTTCGGTAATTTGTTGCTAAAAATGTAAGAATTCCCATCCTGTAAACTTACTTGGTAAACTTAGTTATTATTTATTTTTAAGTTCTTGTTAGGTTGAGGAGACGCTTTAATGAAAGCCATGATTTTGGCAGCGGGAAAAGGAACTCGCGTTCGTCCAATTACTTACACTATTCCTAAGCCCCTAATTCCTATTCTACAAAAGCCAGTAATGGAATTTTTGCTAGAACTTCTAAAGCAGCACGGCTTTGACCAGATTATGGTTAATGTTAGCCATCTTGCCGAACAAATAGAAGGTTATTTTCGCGATGGACAAGGTTTTGGAGTTAGTATTGGCTATTCCTTTGAGGGGAAAATAGTTGAAGGGAATTTGGTTGGCGAGGCTTTAGGCTCCGCAGGTGGTCTCAAAAAAATTCAGGAATTTAATGCTTTTTTCGATGATACTTTCATCGTTCTTTGTGGAGATGCACTAATTGATCTTGATTTAACCACTGCTGTGAAGTGGCATAAGTCTAAAGGAGCGATCGCTACTATCGTAACTAAGTCTGTACCTAAAGAAGACGTTCCTAGTTATGGTGTTGTTGTTACCGACAACGAAGGTAAAGTAAAGTCTTTCCAAGAAAAGCCTGCTGTTGAAGTTGCCTTAAGTACAGATATTAATACTGGGATCTATATTTTTGAGCCAGAGATTTTCGATTATATTCCTCCAAACCAAGAATTTGATATTGGTGGAGAATTGTTTCCGAAACTAGTAGCTCAAAATGCTCCTTTTTACGCAGTATCTATGGACTTTGAGTGGGTAGATATTGGCAAGGTACCAGACTACTGGCATGCTATCCGCAGTGTACTACGGGGTGAGGTGAAGAATGTCAAAATACCAGGAGTAGAAGTAAAACCTGGTATCTATACTGGTCTAAATGTAGCTGTCAACTGGGATAAAGTTAATATTCAAGGTCCAGTCTACATAGGTGGAATGACCAAAATCGAAGATGGTGCAACGATTATCGGACCTTCAATGATTGGACCTAATTGTTGGATTTGTAGCGATACAACTGTGGATAATAGCGTTATCTTTGAATATTCCCGATTAGGGAAAGGCGTTCGTCTGATCGATAAACTCGTGTTTGGTCGTTATTGTGTTGATAAGACTGGTGCTTCTATTGATTTGCAAGCAGCAGCCTTAGATTGGCTTATTACGGATGCAAGGCAAGCTCAGCCAACAGGAGAGGCAGAACACGAAATTGCGATTAAAGATTTTCGTGATGAAATCCAAAATTAATCAAGTCTGAGTTAGAGCTATACAGAAAAATAATTCGAGAAGTTGTTCATAAAATAAATGTATAGATGCCTTTGTTTTTCTAGCTAGTAAACATCAAACACTCTTTAATTTTACCGATGTTAAACTGGCTAGAATTTGATTAAAGAAACAATTAAAGCCGCTTGACTGAACTCTTTACGTAGTTAATAGTCAAGCGGCTTTTTTATAATGAGATTTGATCTAGTCAATTTGTCCCTATCTTAGATAGTTCGACTAAGCTTCATCTTGCATAGAGTCTTGTAAAGAACTTAATCCCTTTTTTAATTGACGTGAGACTGTAACGACACTTATTCCTAGTCTTTGTGCAGTTTCCTTTTGGGTTAAGTCTTGTAGAAAAACAAATTCTAAAACATTTCTAGTTCTGTCTTCTAATTGCCCTAAAGCTTGTTGTAAACGGATCCGATCTTCGCTGGCTAGTTGAAAGCTTCGATATTTAGGATCGGGAACTAAGTCACCTAAACTAGATTGATATTGGTTTTCTTTGTTAACCGATACATCTAAACTCATCGGCTTTCTATTTTGGTGAGCCAGTTTGACATCCTGCCATTCTTTTAGAGAAATTTGTAAATAGTTAGCTATTTCTAAATCCTGAGGTTGTCGATTTTTAGCTGCCCGAAATTTTCTGATAAAAGAATTTGATTTTTGCTTTTGCTCAAGACATTTTCGAGGAATGCGAACTGTACAACTTTTGTCTCTTAAATAGTGCTGTATTTCTCCCCTAATGTAGGGCATAGCAAAAGAGCTAAAAGCACTGCCTTTTTCAATATCAAACTTTTCGATCGCTCTGATTAGCCCTAGAGAACCAACCTGTAATAAGTCATCATAAGTCTCATTACATTGATGTAGCCAATGATTTGCTTCTCTTTTAACTAAACCAATATTTAATTCAACAATCTGGTTTCTCAAACAAGTGCTCGGCTTTTTCTGATATTTTTGAAATAATTTTAAGCTTTTAACTTTGATATCTTTAGCAACACAACTTGCCATACTAGTGCAGTCCTAAAATTTAGAATAAAAAAGTGATTTAAAAAGGTAATATTTGAGTTATTTTTTATGATTTACTCTTGTATTAAGACAAGCTTATAATTTACTTGCTTTGAGTCACAACAGCATTTTTACTACTATTTATATATGAAATTTGTGTTAATAGTTATCTAGCTTTATCTTTTAGTAATTGCCTGTTCTGTATATATACTTAGATGTTCCTTACTTTAATTCTAAAGTTTATCAACTCTAAGATTTATCTATGTCTTATTAATGAGAAATTTCTAAAAACTTGGATTAGTAATAGTTAATTGCAATTTTTAATCACAAAAAAAAGTCGAAGTTTATTTAAACTTCGACTTTTTTATTTAAGTTAACTAGCTAGTTTTTCTTTAGGCTGCGGGCTCAACTCTTGCGTAAAAGACACCTCGCACTTTTACATCTTCTGGGTCTTCAGCCCCTAAATCAGTTGCGGAAGGTTGTTCACTCTCAAATACTCCAGCAATCTCTCCAGTTTCAGGATCTACTTTGGTAACGCTTAATGACATTTCCCCATCTCGAGCAACATATTCTTTAACGTTCGCGCGTGTAAAGTCACTGTCATCTGCTCTAGCAGGTAAAGCAACAGCGTTGTCATAACCACTGGCAATGCTACGACCTTTTGGATCAAGGAATACTTGTCCTCTATAGGAAGGTACATTAAATTTGCCTGCAAAATCGGTAGATGAATTAATAGCAGTTTGACCAGATTCTGTCGTTGCTAATAGATTTTTGATAGTAAATAAGAAAGGAACTTCTTCTCCACCAGGGAGTAAAACAGTTACTGGTTGGAAATCAATCCCGTCAGTTTCTTTAAAAGTGAGAACTCCATCATTACTCGGAGAAATTTCGGCACGGATTTGCTCAAGGCTAGAAGTATATCTAGTGAGTAACTTTCCTTGAATAAACTCTGCTTTTTGTCGTTTGTTAACTGGTTCTTCTTTTACAAAATATTCTCTTGGTTCAAGACACAAGTCTTTGACCACATATTTGGTATTTGAATCAATCGCAATTGAGCCACGACTAGTTTCAGGAATATCTAGGCAAGAGTTAGCAATTCCGGTGTTAAGAATATCGTCATAGGTAAGACTTCTTTTGTCTACACTGTCAGAACCGCTACTACATGCGGTCAAGACTCCTAGACATAATGCTAGGAACATACTAATTACGGCGCGATACCTCATGGTTATCCTCATTTTGTCAATTTTAAATTTAAGAAGTGTAATAAAACTAAAGGTCTATTTAGCAAGATTTTCTCATGAGTTTATGCTTTTCTTTGTCTTTAGGTCTCAAAAAGGCAATTCTGAAACAAAGATTAACTTCATTTATATAATTAATTTCGGCGCAATAGCTTTATCAACTACGAGCGCAGGATATTAGAAGTGTAAGTTGTTTTGCAATTTTACTGAAAAATCTGAACATAGAAAGACATGAGCCTAACTAATTTAGCCTTTATCAATGGTATCTACTCTACCAAATAGATGTAGTCCATCGCTCATTAAAACTATTCTTTTCCCGTAAAATTGCGTAATTACTGTACTGAGGGGGTGACAATTGTCTGAGATGAGAGACAATTGAGAACAAAGACAATAAAGTCAAACAACTAGGAAAGAGTAAATAGAGAAAGTTACATAAAATGGATCAAGAATTATCAGAAGGAAGTGAATTGTACGATCAATTGACTCCTATCATGGTTAATATTCATGATATAGCTGAGCAAAATAAGCAAGATGAGGTATTTTTACTATCTGTATTACGTAGTTTAGAGGCAGTTCATCGACATATTCGAACTAATCTTTTTGAACAGTCCTTACCCACAACCCGTAATGCTCTTTACAATCTGGTTAAAGATATTGAGGAACAAGGTGGCTGGCCTTATATTGAGAGAATGAAACTACAACAGTTGATTCAAAATATGGATAGAGATTTTCTCATTGATGGATCTGAAAAGTAGATAACATTCCTGAAATTATTGAAAATTACGGATTCAATTGTTGTTTCTTACCTTCTCAATTTTTTAGATGATATTGTATTGTTTAGGTGGTTTCAAAAATCTTAAATTAGTTATTAATAACTTGGTGATTTATAAGTATTTTGACTGATTATTTGAACCATTGGAAGCACAATTAATCTAAGAGCACTTAATTGTAAGTTACTAGTATTATTTTTATGGCTTTTACAACTAATCCTATTAAATTTGGGACTGATGGCTGGCGAGGAGTAATTGCCGCTGATTTTACTTTTGAAAGAGTCTCTATGTTGGCTCCCTTAGCTGCACAAGTACTAAAGGACAATTATTTTGAACTAACTGGTAGCAACACGGTTATTGTTGGTTATGATCGTCGGTTTATGGCAGAAGATTTTGCCAAGCTAGCCGCTAATGCGCTTCAAGAAGTAGGTTTTGATGTTTTGCTTTCTGAATGTTTTGCTCCTACTCCTGCTTTCAGTTGGGCTGCGAAAGCTCACAAAGCTTTGGGGGCGATCGTGATGACGGCATCCCATAATCCGGCTAATTATTTGGGTTTAAAGGTAAAAAGTGCGATGGGAGGGTCAGTTTCTCCTGAGATTACTCAGCAAATTGAGTCTCTTTTAGGAACGACTCTGCCTGCTCCCGAACAGCCTGGGAAGTTGGATTTGTTTGATCCTTGGAATAGTTATGTCAAAGGGTTGCAAGAGAAGGTTGATATTCGCAAGATTAGAAATGCGATTACCTCTAATCAGCTTAAGGTTTATGTTGATGTTATGCATGGTGCGGCAGCCGGTGGTATCGAGAGATTGTTGGGCTGTGCTGTTGAAGAAATTAATAGCGATCGCGATCCCTTATTTGACGGTGGTGCGCCTGAGCCTTTACCCAAATATTTACCTAAATTTTTCCGCACTATCAAAGAAGGAATTCAGAAGTATCCCGATAGTATTCGAGTTGGTTTAGTTTTTGATGGTGATAGCGATCGCATTGCTGCTGCCGATGGAGAAGGTAACTTTTTAAGTTCGCAAATTTTGATTCCCATTTTGATTAAACACTTGGCGCAAAGTAAGGGTTTTACCGGGGAAATTGTTAAAACTGTTAGTGGCTCAGATTTGATTCCTCTGATTGCTAAGTTATTCGGTCGAGATGTTTTCGAGACCCCGATTGGCTATAAATATATTGGCGATCGGATGCTCAAAGCAGAAGTTATGGTTGGCGGCGAGGAATCAGGTGGTATTGGTTACGGGACTCATATTCCCGAACGCGACGCTCTTTTATCTGCTTTGTATGTTTTAGAAGCAGTCGTTGAATCTGGTCAGGATTTAGGGGCAATTTATCGAGAACTAGAGCAAGCAGCAGGATTTTCTGCTCAGTATGACCGTATCGATTTTCCTTTAGCGAATATGGAAGTTAGAGGTAAATTGCTAGATAGTCTCTCTCAAGATACTCCCCAAGAAGTAGCAGGCAAGAAAGTTAAAGAATGTTTGACTGTTGATGGTTATAAGTTTCGTCTTGAAGACGATAGTTGGTTACTGATTCGTTTTAGTGGCACCGAGCCAGTACTGAGACTATATTGCCAAGCTGATTCGATGGTTGACGTTCGTCAAATTTTGGAATGGGCTAGAGATTGGGCTAATTCGGTTTAGATTTAAGCCTGTTTAGTTTTTGGTTGGCAATTTAAGTTAACTGAATCTTTAGCTCAAGATAATCAAGATGACTATCGCCAACTACCTACCAAATTTTGACTCATAATTATAATCAAATAAAGGTTTGATTTGCCTATTTGAGTTGCCAATTTGTTGTAGTGTTTATTCTGCTCAGGGCTTGTGATTTGCTAATTCACTTAGCTGGTTGTAGATTGCTAGGGATTTGGAGAACTCCATAAATTAGCGATTTTGTCCGAGTTCTTCGACAAAATTACTTTTCTCCTCTACTTCCCAGTCCTCATTTACTCCCCCAATTATTAATTGGCTAATAACAACGTACTCCTGATTCAACTGAGTTAAAGAGTTGATCAAAATATCAAGAGCCATCAGATCGCAAGTTCCTAGATCGAACCAACATCTTCCCCAAGTTCCCAAAAATTCGAAGCTGCCCATATTATGCATTAAGGACATTAGGCTAGCATCAGCTTGGTAAGTATCATATTCGAGGTAACTAACTTCAACACCCGTATCTTGTACTTGCAGGCGTTCAGCATTAAAACCGCCTAATTTGCCCAAATAAAACCAAGAGTTGAATAACTCCTCAATGTAATGTTGCTCTTGCAGAGATGGAACTGTCTCAAATTCTAACCAAATCCAGACATCAAAAGGGTTAAATTCGCGAAAACTGACTTCCATAAAAAATCTATCACTTGAATATACATTGAGCAAAAGAGTAACTATCTTTTGGTGGATTTAAGTATACTCATCAAATACTAGATTGCCGTAATTATTTTTGATAATGTTTGGTTTTATAAATTTAAATAAACCTCAGGGATTTACTTCCCATGATTGTGTGGCTAAGATGAGGCGGCTACTGAATACTAAGAAAATAGGTCATGGTGGGACTTTAGACCCTTTGGCGACAGGAGTTTTACCAATTGCAGTAGGTAAGGCAACCAGGCTTTTACAATTTTTACCGACAGCAAAATCTTATCGAGCGCTTATTCGCTTGGGAATGCAGACAACTACTGATGACTTAGAGGGTGAGATTGTTGCGACCCACACCACCGATCATCTGCAAGAGCAAGAAATTGTAAGCTGTTTGAGCATATTTGTTGGTCAGATAGAACAGGTGCCTCCTAAATATAGTGCAATTAAACAAAAGGGAAAAAAACTCTATGAGCTAGCTAGACAAGGAATTGAAGTAGAGGTTCCTAAACGCCAAGTTAAAATTGATAAATGCCAGTTAGTTAAGTTTTTGCCAGGCGAATTTTTAGAGATAGAAGTTGATATCGATTGTGGACCAGGAACTTATATTCGGGCGATCGCTAGAGATTTGGGCAATCAGTTAGGGGTTGGGGGAACTCTTGCTAATCTAATTAGAACTAAGAGTTGTGGACTTGATCTAGCTCAGAGCACTTTGTTTGACAGCATTGATGCTCAGATTGAAAATCATAGCTTTGAACTTATTGCTCCTGATGACCTTTTATCTCATCTCTCTAGGTTTGAACTAGATTTAGATGAGAGCAAGCGTTGGTGTAATGGTCAGTTGATTCAACTAACTGACGAATCTTGTGAAGTACTTGCCAAGATTTCTCAAGAAATAATCACTACGCAAGAACAAGCTTATGCTCGTGTTTATCAGCAAGAACAAGCTTTTTTGGGTATTGGTATCTTAGTCCAAGAGCAAGATAAGTTTTGGATTCGACCGAAGATAGTTTGTAAAAACTTTGATTCATAATTAAGACTCAAATTGAATTGAGATTATGTCAATTAATGTGAGATTACGATAAAAAAAGCCCCGAGAATAACAAATTCTCAGGGAGATACCAACTTATTACTACTGAAAAATAATAATGTACAAATAGTTTGCTTAATTACAAACCAGGTTCAACTAGGTCAACTCGATAATACCAAGAATTTTTCCACCGCTTTTGTGAATACTTTGAACCCTACTAGATAATTGTTCGTAATTTACTGTGCAGCTTTGACCACTATATTTAGCCAAGCGAGCAGAACCCTTGGAGCTAGAATAGCTGATTGTAAAGCGCTTACCATTGTTCCCGTAGCTAGAGCCGTTGCCCTTAGCAAGAGATTTGATAGCAGTAGGAGTATTGGAGGCAACTGATCCTACCAACCTTGAAGCCTTACCTGTATCATTTGTAGCCGAACCTCTTAGAAGAGTAAACATCCGATTAAAACTGTCATTTGTAAAGCCAGCTTGAGAACGAATGCCACGAGGATAAGGAACTACATTTTCACTGAAACTATTGATATACTCATCACTATCGAGATAAGAATCGATTTCAGCGTCGTAACCTTGCTCGTTATAAGTAGCAACGTGATTGCTAATTTCTGACTGACTTTGGGGAGCGCGACCCAAGAGATGTTTGAAGTTCAATTCAATAAATCTATACTGGGAGACGGAATTAAAGAATAATGATCTATAAAGTTCTGATTTAGCTACTAATCTGACAAACTGACGAACACTGATATCTCCATTACGAAGCAAAGACTCCGCACTAGCAAGACGATCAGCTTCCATGACATGTTGATTTCCTAACACCTGAGTATAAACAGCAGTAATAACCTGCTGTAAATCATCTTCTGTAAAGTTAGTTCGCAATTCTATTGGAGACCCCTCAAAGGCATCTAAGCCAAGAACTGCTGAGTTATTAAGATTTCCCATTGTTTTTTGCGAAGTTATCTCTTTATTAAATGGAGTTGATTTCCTATCAAGTTAGTCGCGAGGTTCTACTAGAGTTTCAGTAGACATCTCACTAAGTACATAGACAAGTTCTCTTATTACAGATAAAACCCATTACAGAAATTATCTATAACTACGAAAGAACTGTTCTAGCCCACAGTACCAACGAAGGGTTCAGGTTTATTTCTGCTTGTTAAGGTTGAAAACTTGGTTATTTCCTATCTCGATAACCATTCAAAACATAAACTGAATCGACTTATTAAATTTTTTAAACAAGAAGCATCTTAATACAACTTCATTAAATGAAGATCTTTCTTAATTAAGTTTGATTAAGATGCTTTCTCTTCTGAAATTTTTTTCTCAGCTTAATTGTTTGCAAATATTAATTAATAGAATTCTTCTCCAGTAAGTCAAAATAACACAATCGAAGTCTAAAAATGTCAAAATATCTAATTATAAAATTTAGCACAATAAGTGACAATCTTGAGTTCACTTCTATCTATAAATCAATCCATGATCAAAGCTAAATTTTGCCAAATCAATTAATAATTGTCGAAACTAAAAACCGACAAAAAACATATCCAAATCATGATTCTTTGTTGATTTTTATATCAGTAAGCTAATTTTGCTTATAGCCAAATACTTAGTAAGAACTGTCTGGCTATCTTAAAATCTTAACTTTGCCTCATGTAAACAAAACAACCAACTTAAGAGCTTTTTTAACAAATTTAAGCTCTAGGCTTGTAAAACTAATTTACTAGTCAAATATCTGAATAACCAAAACTTATTGAAACAATTTTAGATTGATTTTCAAGACTTCAAACAAAATTTATTATCCAATGATATTCGATACTTTTGAGGTCAATAGGCAGAGATAAAGATTTTACGGCACTCGATATCTCGTTTATAGACCATGAGACTATGAGATGATATTTAGTAACAAAAATCCTCATAAATTATTTTTTGGGAATTATATCAATAATGCTTAAAAGTTTTTTTGGTTTATTTGGGAGTTCCAACGATTCTACCGCAGTT
>CALKUU010000162.1 GCA_937996665.1 uncultured Xenococcaceae cyanobacterium
ATTTTTCTTGATAACACCGCTAGTGACAATGGTGGAGCTATCTATATTTCTGGCAATAATAATAGTGTCGCCATTAGTAATAATTTGTTTGTAGGAAATCAAAGTACTGGTGGAGGAGCGATTCATACAGATGAGATCGACATACTTAATGTAGTTAACAACACTTTTTTTGATAACCAAGGTGGAGTTGCTGATGCGATTTTTGATGAAACTTTCGTAACTAATGAGAATCGGTCGATCGGCAACAATATTTTTGCCGACAGCGCAGTAAATCCCAATCAACAAGTCTTTTTTAGCGATACAACTAGCACCGGTACCATCACGATCAATAACAATCTCATTCAAGGCACTAGCATCCTTCCAGGTGTTGGTGATGTCATTGGCGGAGGTAATCTCATCAATATAGATCCTCTATTTATAGATCCTGCTAATAATGATTTTCGACTACAATCAGCTTCTCCTGGGGTCGACGCTGGTGATAGTAGTTTTATCGGAACACCTAACGATCTTGCCGAAAACCCTCGAATTTCTGGTAGCGCAGTAGATATTGGAGCATTAGAATCAGCTTCTTCAGGGGGATTCCAAATTATTGGTAATACCCCAGGAGCGGTTACTAATATCTCTATCGCAGAAAATACTTCAGTTGTCACTGATGTCAATTCTTCTGCTGATGGCAGTGGCAATGTTACTTACACTATTCTTACTGCTGCGGAAGGTTCTTTCGCTGAGGATTCGGAAGTTTTTACAATTGACCCTAATACTGGTTTACTTAGTTTCATTAATCCTCCTGACTTCGAGAATCCTCTTGATCAAGGTGGAGACAATGTCTATCAAGTTGATGTTGTAGCCACTTCTGGTAATCAATCTGTTGTTCAATTAATCGATGTTACTGTTACTGATGTTGCAGATGATTTTCCTCAACCACTTGAAATTATTGGAAATACTCCTGGTGAAGTTCTCAATATCTCTATTTCTGAAAATACTTCGGTTGTTACTGATGTAGATTCCACTACTGAGACCATTGGTGATGTCACTTACTCTATTCTTAGTGTCGCTGATGGCTCTTTTGCTGAGGATTTGGACGTCTTTACTATTGACCCTAATACTGGTGTGTTGAGCTTTATTAATCCTCCTGATTTTGAGAATCCTCTTGACCAAGGTGGTGACAATGTCTATCAGGTCGATGTTTTAGCTACTTCTGGTACTCAATCTGCTGTTCAATTTATCGATGTTACTGTTACCAATGATCCTGCTGATGATCTTGCTGACAACTTACAAATTATTGGTAATACTCCTGGACAAGTAACAAACATCTCCATCAATGAAAATAATTCTCTTGTTGTTGATGTTGAGGTCAATGTTACTGGCAATTTGACTTATCGTATTCTTGGTGCAGAAGATCAATCTTTTGCTGAGGATCCTGATTTGTTTACTATTGACCCTAATACTGGTTTGCTCAGTTTTATCACTCCTCCTGATTTTGAGAATCCTCTTGACCAAGGTGGTGATAATGTCTATCAGGTCGATATTGAAGTATCTTCAGGGGGCAATACAGCGATTCAGTTGATTGATGTTACTGTTCTTGATGTTCCTGAAAATCCATTGCTGACTTCTGCTTTGAGGTTTAATCAGGTAGCAGTCGATTTTGCTGCTGAAACTACTTATCTTGTTACTGATAACAATAATAATCTGCTTGTTGACGATCTCTCTGAGTTATTTGGTGGGGCTGTTGGTGAAGGTTTTGCTGATCTTGCTAGCTTTGATTCTAATAATGATGGGCTGGTAAATGCTCTTGATCTCAATTTTGCTGATTTATTAGTCTGGCAAGATGCTAATGACGATGGCATTACTGATTCTGGTGAGTTAATCTCTTTGGCTCAAACTGGAATTGCTTCTGTTCCTACCGATTTTACTGATACTTTTAATTCTCAGGCTCTTCAAACTAATATCCTCGATGGGCTTGTTACAGAGGATGCATTAACAGAATCTATTTAAAGTATTTGCCTCTTTTTCAATTGAATCTCTCATGACCAATTTAAAACCGAGGCTCCTTTAAAACATAGTTTAATTTTGCTTGAACTATTTCGATAATTAAGCAGAAAAAGTCTTTCTAGCTTGAGGAAGGCTTTTTCTTTAAGCAGTCAATTTTCTAATATTCGGTGAACTCACTAGGAAATTCACTTCAAATTTTTCTCGGAACACAACTTGCCAATATCTATGTATTTTTTCCAAGAAGTTTAAACACAATTTGGCAATTTATTTTGGGTAAATTTCACATGGATCACAACCAATACTAGGAAAGCACTAGTTATCATAGTTGTATTACAGAAATAATACTTAGGTCGCTAACTGAACAATCTAGGTCAATAACAAATCTCTCCACAAAATTACACACATTAAATAAAATTCTTCTTTGAGAAACTGAAATGGCAATCATCTTCGTAGATATCAATGCATCAGGGCGCAACAACGGAAATTCATTTGCCGATGCTTTTACTGATTTGCAATACGCCTTAGCGATCGCGGGAAATGGAGACCAGATTTTTGTTGCTGATGGCACCTATATGCCTACCGATTCCGCAGATCGCGATATTAGTTTTGTAATTCCTAGTGGAGTGGAAATTTTCGGTGGTTTCTCAGGAAGTGAAACAGAATTAAGTCAACGTAACCTCAACGAGAACATTACAATTCTGAGTGGCAATATCGGCAGTAATGCTGCTGGAGATAATAGCCATCATGTTGTCAATATTTCCAACACTAGTGCTTCGACAATTCTGGATGGTTTTACGATCGCTGACGGTCGCGCCGACCAACCAAACGAATTCCGCATTAACCGAGAAGATGGAGCTGGTATTTTTGGCGATGATGCTAATGCCCGCTTAAGCAATTTGGTAATAACTAATAACTCTGCCATTAATGATGGTGGAGGTATCTTTTTAGAAGGTAGCAGCAACACAGGAATTAACAACATCATTTTCTTTGATAACGCTGCTAGCGATAACGGAGGGGCAATCTACATTGCAGGAACTAACAATAGTGCCGCTATTAGCAACAACTTGTTTATTGAGAATAGTAGTACTGGTGGAGGTGCGATTCATACTAATAGTATTGGCACACTAAATGTAGTGAATAACACATTTAGTAATAACCAAGGCAATATTGCTGATGCTATTTTTGATGACACTTTTTTGACAAACGGCAATAGATCGATTGGCAACAATATTTTTGCTGATGATGCAGCCATTCCCAATACGCAAGTATTTCTAGAAGATACTAGAACCAATGGCACGATCACAATCAATAATAATCTCATTCAAGGAAGCAGCACTCTTCCAGGGACAGGAGATGTTATCGGCGGATCTAACTTAGTCAATGTAAATCCTCTCTTTATCGATCCTGCAAATAACGATTTTCGCTTACAGTTAACCTCTCCTGGAATCGATTCTGGGGATAGTAGTTTTATCGGAACCCCTAACGATCTTGCAAATAATCCTCGCATCCAAAATACTGCGGTAGATCGTGGTGCTTTTGAATCTAATGGAATGCTGCCAACTAATGCACTTCGCAATTTAGCCATTGAGCCAAATATTATCTATGTCGATATCAATGCAACAGGTGGAAATAATGGATCTTCTTTTGCTAATGCCTTTACTGACTTGCAATCAGCTCTAGCGATCGCAGGAAATGGAGACCAGATTTTTGTTGCTGCGGGCACTTATATTCCTACAAGTACAGCAGACCGCGATATTAGTTTTGTGATTCCTAGTGGGGTTGAAATCTTTGGTGGTTTTGCTGGGACGGAAACCGAATTAAGTCAGCGTAATATTGAAGCAAATATCACCATTCTCAGCGGCAATATCGGTAGCAATGCTGCTGGGGATAACAGCCATCATGTTGTCGATATTTCCAATACGAGTGCTTCTACTATTCTGGACGGTTTTACGATCGCTGATGGTCGTGCTGACGCATCAAATGGATTCCGCATTAATCGAGAAGATGGAGCTGGTATTTTTGGCGATGATGCTAACGCTCGGTTGAGTAACCTAATCGTTCTTAATAATTCTGCCCTTGATGATGGTGGCGGTTTATTTTTAGATGGTAGCAGCGCTCCTACTATTAATAAGGTCTCTTTTGTTGATAACTCTGCAAGTGATAATGGTGGAGCTATCTATGTTTCAGGAAGTACTAATAGTTTAAATGTCACGAATAGCCTATTTATTGACAACCAGAGTACTGGTGGTGGCGCAATTCATACAAACAGTATTGGCACTCTCAATGTCGTTAACAACACTTTTAGCGACAACCAAGGCGGGATTGCCGATGCCCTTTTTGATGATACTTTTTTGACTAATGGCAGCCGTACTATTGCGAATAATATTTTTGCTGACAGTGCAACAATTCCGAATACTCAATTATTTTTAGAAGATACGAGAACCAATGGCACAATTACGATTAGTAATAATCTAATTCAGGGTGCTGCGACTCTTCCTGGGACTAATGATGTTATTGGTACTGGCAATCTAACCGACACTAATCCTCTATTTGTCGACGCTGCAAACAATGATTTTAGTCTGCAATTATTTTCTCGTGGACTTAATACTGGCGACAACAGCTTGATTGGGATCGAAACTGACCGCCTGGGGAATCCTCGCATTGTTAATCAAACAGTTGATATTGGGGCGATCGAATTTGATCGTATTCTTTTATCAATTGATGATGCTGCTGCGATTCTTGAGGGTGATGCTGGCAATAGTAATGCTCAATTTACTGTCAACCTAATGGATACTCCTACTGAGGAGATTACTGTCAACTTTACCACCGTTGCAGGAACTGCGACAGCAGGCTCAGACTTTGGAACTACCGCAGGAACTTTAATCTTTAGTCCAGGAATTACGACGCAAACAATTAACGTGCCTATTCTTGGTGATCAGCTACTGGAGATTGACGAAACCTTTACAGTGGAATTGAGTGGGGTAAATGGTAACGCAGCAATTATTGATGGTAGTGGAGAAATTACGATTACTAACGATGACCTTAGACGTCAAATCGCGATCGCCGATGCCACTATCACCGAAGGAAACTCGGGTACAAGTTCTCTAGATTTCACTGTTTCCCTTGATCAGTCTTCGGTTGAAACAATTACAGTCGATTTCAATCTTGTAGATAACATAGCTACTGCTGGTCAAGATTTCACTAGTAATAACGGCACAATTACCTTTAATCCTGGGGAAACCGAGCAAACTCTCTCAGTTACAGTAAGCGGAGATCAAGAATTTGAAGCGAATGAAACTTTCTTTGTTCAGCTAAGTAACCCCAACAGCGCAGCAATTATTCAAGACGGTCAAGCGATCGGCACCATTACAAATGACGATCAAGAAGAAACCACTTCCACTCCACTCATTGATGCCTTAGACACCTCAATTAATCGTTTCCAAAATAGCGATCTTCCTGGAACATTTCTCTTTGCTGGTGAAAACGAAAGTAATTCTATTCGCACTAATTTCCCTCAATTTGTCGAGGAGGGCACTGCCTTTAGAGTGGCGGATGAGGCTGGTGAAGGCTTAATTCCCATCTTCCGTTTCCAAAGCCGCAATACCCCTGGAACTTTCGTATTTGTTGAAGACGCTGAGCGACAAAGCATCAATGCTAACTTCTCAGCAGACTTTGTTGAGGAAGGAGTAGCTTTCTTTGTTTTTGGTGCTAGTTCGGGGATTGGTGAAACTTTCACTCGTTTCCAAAATAGCGATCGTCCAGGTACTTTTCTCTTTGCTAATGAAGCAGAAAGTAATTCTATTCGTGCTAATTTCCCTCAATTTATTGAAGAAGGAGCTGCATTTAATGTCGCAATCTAGATTAACTAAAAACATGAAATATCCCAGTTGAGATTAAGACTAGTTTCTTAATTTTTAAAATCAACCAGAGAATATTTCATCGCAATCAAATCAGAGATTTATCTATTTAAACTCAAATTTTTTAACTCAATATTAATTATGGTATTTACTAGTCCCCTCGAATTATCTACCCTAAATGGCACCAATGGTTTTGTTCTCAATGGTGTTGATGCATTTGACTATTCGGGCTTCTCAGTCAGTGGTGCTGGCGATATCAATGGTGATGGCATTGATGACCTCATTATTGGTGCCATTATCGCCGATCCTAATGGTCGAGATAATGCAGGTGAGAGCTATGTTGTCTTTGGTAATGCTGGTGGTTTTAACGCCAGTCTCGAATTATCTGAACTTAATGGCAATAATGGTTTTGTGATTGCTGGGGTTAACCAAGGCGATCGCTCTGGTTTATCTGTTAGTGATGCTGGCGATGTCAATGGTGATGGTATTGATGACCTCATTATTGGTGCTGATAATGCCGACCCTAATAACAATAATAATGCGGGGTCAAGCTATGTTGTCTTCGGTAGTGCTAATGGTTTTACTAATCAGGTAGATTTGTCTACTCTCAATGGTAATAATGGTTTTGTCATTGAGGGTGTCAATTCTAACGATCTTTCGGGTAGCTCGGTAAGTAGTGCTGGCGATGTTAATGGTGATGGTATTGACGACGTCATTATCGGAGCACGCAATGCTGACCCTAATAACAATAGCAATGCTGGTGCAAGCTATGTTGTTTTTGGCAGTGCTAATGGTTTTAACCCTAATGTCGAGTTATCTGCTCTTGATGGCAATAATGGTTTTGTGATTGCTGGGGTTAACCAGGGCGATCTCTCTGGATTTTCAGTCAGTAGTGCTGGCGATGTCAATGGTGATGGCATCGATGATCTCATTATCGGAGCACGCAATGCCGACCCCAATAACAATAGTAATGCAGGAGAAAGTTATGTTGTTTTTGGTAGTGCTAATGGTTTTAATAATCAGTTAGATTTGTCTACTCTCAATGGCAATAATGGTTTTGTGATTGAGGGTGTTAATTCTGGCGATCTCTCGGGCAGCTCGGTAAGTAGTGCTGGCGATGTCAATGGTGATGGCATTGATGATCTTATTATTGGTATCAATAGTTCAGACCCTAATAACAACCGAGGGCAAAGTTTTGTCGTTTTTGGTAATGCTAATGGTTTTGCTGCTGACTTCGAACTTGCTAATTTGAATGGCACTAATGGTTTTGCAATTAGCGGCGTGGAAGCTGGCGGGAACTCAGATATCTCGGTTAGCAGTGCTGGTGATCTTAATGGCGATGGCATCGATGACCTAATTATTGGGGTCAGTGCTGCTGCTCCTAATGGGGTTAATAATGCTGGGCAAAGTTTTATAGTTTTTGGTAATGCTAATGGTTTTGCTGCTGACTTTGAACTTAATAGTTTGAATGGCACTAATGGTTTTGTTGTTAATGGCATCAATGCTAATGATTTTGCTGGTCTCTCTGTCAGTGGAGCTGGTGATCTTAATGGGGATGGGGTTGATGATTTAATTATTGGCTCTGATAATGCCGACCCCAACAACAACACCAGTGCTGGTCAAAGTTATGTCGTTTTCGGAGTGCGCACCACCCCAGAAGAATTGGAAATTATTGGCAATACTCCAGGTGAAGTTACTAATATCTCTATCGCAGAAAATACTTCAGTTGTCACTGATGTCGATTCAACGACCGAAGGAACTGGCAATGTAACTTACAGCATTCTTACTCCTGCGAATGGTTCTGCGGCTGAAGACTCAGCATTTTTTACGATTGACCCTAACACTGGCATCCTTAGCTTTCTCAATGCTCCTGATTTTGAGAATCCTCTTGATCAAGGTGGAGACAATGTCTATCAGGTCGATGTTGTAGCTACTTCTGGTACTCAATCTGTGGTGCAGTTCATCGATGTTGCGGTAACTAACGATATCTCCGATGACGCGCCTGAAACACTTGAGATTATTGGCAATACTCCTGGTGAAGTTCTCAATATCTCTATTTCTGAAAATACTTCGGTTGTTACTGATGTCAATTCCACTACTGAGACCATTGGTGATGTGACTTATTCTATTCTTAGTGTCGCTGATGGCTCTTTTGCTGAGGATTTGGAAGTCTTTACTATTGACCCAAACACTGGTGTGTTGAGCTTTATCAATCCTCCTGATTTTGAGAATCCTCTTGACCAAGGTGGAAACAATGTCTATCAGGTCGATGTTTTAGCTACTTCTGGTACTCAATCTGCTGTTCAGTTCATTGATGTTACTGTTACCAATGATCCTGCTGATGATCTCGCTATTCTTGGTAACACTCCTGGACAGGTAACAAACATCTCTGTTTCTGAAAATAATTCTCTTGTTGTTGATGTTGAGGTTAATGTCACTGGCAATTTGACTTACCGTATCCTCGGTGTTCAAGATCAATCTTTTGCTGAGGATGCTGATTTGTTTACTATTGACCCTAATACTGGTTTGCTCAGTTTTATCAATCCTCCTGATTTTGAGAATCCTCTTGATCAAGGTGGTGACAATGTCTATCAGGTCGATATTGAAGTCGCTTTTGCTGGTAATACTGCTACTCAGTTGATTGATGTTACTGTTCTTGATGTTCCTGAAAATCGATTGCTTACTTCTGCTTTGAGGTTTAATCCTGTTCCTGTCGATTTTGCTGCTGAAACTACTTATCTTGTTACTGATAACAATAATAATGAGCTTGTTGACGATCGCTCTGAGTTATTTGGTGGGGCTGTTGGTGAAGGTTTTGCTGATCTTGCTAGCTTTGATTCTAATAATGATGGGCTGATAAATGCTCTTGATCTCAATTTTGCTGATTTATTAGTTTGGCAAGATGCTAATGATAATGGCATCACTGATCCTACTGAGTTAATCTCTTTGGCTCAAACTGGAATTGCTTCTGTTCCTACCGATTTTACTGATACTTTTAATTCTCCTGCTCTTCAAACTAATATCTTCGATGGGCTTGTTACAGAGGATGCATTAACAGAATCTATTTAAAACACTTATCTCTTTTTTAATTGAATCTCTCATGACCAATTTGAGGAAGAGGCTGCTTTAAAAATCGCAATCTAGACTAGTCAAATTCGTTGGCATCCAACTTGGCTAGTCTCTTAGTTTTCAAAATTGACCAAAGACTATTTCACAACAATCAGATCAGACATCAAAACTGATCACAATTTTTCAGCAGATGCTGAACTGATCAATTTCTAGATCTTTATCAATCGACACTAAAAATTATTGGTCTCATATTAATTATGGTATTTACTAGTCCCCTCGAATTATCTACCCTAAATGGCACCAATGGTTTTGTTCTCAATGGTGTTGATGTATCTGATTATTCGGGCTTCTCCGTCAGTGGTGCTGGCGATGTCAATGGTGATGGTATTGATGACCTCATTATTGGCGCTATTATCGCAGATCCTAATGGTCGAGATAATGCAGGC
>CALKUU010000163.1 GCA_937996665.1 uncultured Xenococcaceae cyanobacterium
CTAGTTTCCAAAACCAAAAAGGATCATTCATCGTTAAAAATCACTTCAGTAATTAAACAGTTTTCCTTCTTTAAAATTATGCGGACTATTCAAACTCAAGTTGATATCAACAGCGATCGCCAGTTAAACCTGCAACTACCCGACGACATAAAAGCAGAACTGTATCAAGTTGTCATTGTAACCAACCCTCAAACACCAGAAATTATGACAGCTATAAAAGCAGAAAAAACATCCTTTGCCGATGCTGCTAAAGAATTTATTGGCTGTTTAGCATTGCGATATCGAAGACCTTTCCTACAATCCTAAATATCTTCCTCTATGAAAATTGCATCTTTATCTACTAAAAATTGTTTTAATGAGTCTGAAATATTTAACTTACAAGAAAATATAGTATTTTTTACTTGAGTATCAGCTAAGAACGCTTCATTGAAATAGGCACTATCCAAATATGTTTCTCTGAAATCCACACCGCTTAAATTAGAATTAATAAAGTTAGCATCACTAAAATCTGCGCCACCTAAATTAGTTTCTCTAAGATCTGCACCATCCAAATAGACAGCACACAAGTATGCCTCTCTTAGATCTGCACCATTCAAATTAACATCAATTAGATCAGATTCTCTTAGATCTGCACCATTCAGATTTGCCTCTCTAAGATCTGCACAACTTAAATTTGAAAAACTTAAATTAGCATTACTCAGATTTGCTCCTCTAAGATCTGCACTACCTAGATCTGAAAAACTCAGATCTGCATTGGTTAAATTTGATTTCCCAAGATCTACACCACTCAAATCGGTACTACTTAGATCAACATTAATTAAATTTCGACCTTTAACAGGCTGATTAATAATCCCCTTAACAAGATTTAGTTTATTTCTATCTTCATTCATTAATCTCTCAATAGGTTGCCATTTTCTCTTCGATTATATAAATTTCAAATCAGGCAAATTAACCAATAACAGTAATCTTAGCTTCAGAGGAATTATCGAGCTTTGGTTTAACCACAATATCAACATCATTACCCAAAGCAAGAAGAAAGCGCAGCAACCTATCAGTAGAAAAACCACCAAGGCGACCTCTAACTAAAGCAGAAACCTTAGGCTGATCAATCCCTAATAACTCAGCAGCATTCATCTGGGTGAGTTGTTTCTGGTCAATAAGAGAACTAATTTTAGAGGCAAGCTCAGCCTTAACTAACCTTTCCTCAGGATTAGGCAGACCTAAATCAGCAAAAACATTACCACTACTAACTTGTACTCTATTATCGTCAATCATTTGTTTAGTTATTTTGAGTTTGATTTATGGGTTTCAATAGCTAACTTGAGTCTTTTCTGAATTAATTCGATATCTTTAGGAGGAGTAGCAATACCTTTTTTGGATTTCTTTTGGAAAGCATGAAGAACATAAACTATTCCAGCTAATTTAACCGTATAAATAGTTCGAAAAGTGTCTCCATCAAAGTTTTCAACTATTTCTAGTACACCTGCTCCTTTAAAACCTTTGAGAGGTTTAGCATCGGGATGTTTTTTTCCAATTTGAGCTTGATAGAGGGCATACCCCATTTCATCTCGAACTAAATCAGGAAATTTTCTCAGTTCATCTAGAGAATTTCCCAACCAAACTACGGGTTTACTAGCTTCATTATTACTCATGACATTAGTATGCTTATTATGGCATACAAAATCAAATGCAAAGTACACTAAACACTAACAAGCTAAAAGTTTGTGTATTAAATAGATTCCAAATCAGGCAAATTAGCCAACAACTCATCCCATTGTTGATACTTTTGCAAAGCCTGAACAACAACATCCAATGGCTGAGCAAAAACCCGATCGCTATCTATCTCTTCAGCAAAATTAAGCTTAAACGCCAACTGCTCACGAGGAGGCGTAAACTGAGCATCCACATCTTGCTTATTTCCCCGTGCATCCATCCGATACCAACCATGCTCAGGCAGATAAACAGCATTCAAACCATGCAAACTAAATGGGGCACCATCATCAAAGATACTCAAACGCTGATAGCAAAACCCCGCAGGAATCTGATTCGCTCTTAACAACGCTGCTAACAAATGACTCTTCGCATAACAATAACCCGTCCGATGTTGCAAAACCTCCGAAGCAAGACAAGTTACAGGATTCAGTTGGTAATCGCAACTATGCTTAATCTCATCCCGCACCCACTCAAAACAAGCCTTAGCGATCGCCACTGGCTCAGCTTTCCCCCTAGCCAACCTAGAAGCCAAATTAACAATATCTGGATGCTGCCAATCGATAATTTCCGTTGCTTCTAAATACTCTTTCATAGATTCTTATATTGCTATTGTGGAGTTAATTTTTTCAATCACATGAATTCGGTAACCTCCCCTAACCCCTCCTAAAAGGAGAGGAATAAGAAGAATGCAACTAATTCTTGATCAAAAAGTCACGAATTTTAAGCCCCTCTTCTGATAGGAGCGGTCAGACCCCGCGTCCCATCAAGTGGGATAATATCGGCGAAAGACGTTTATCCTCGAATGGGGACAAGGGAATGCTGACCAAGAGAGAGGGGTTGGGGAGAGGTCTGTTTTCACGCCATAGAAACTCACTTTTAGATCATAAATCTCCAGCCAACAAAGTAGATTTCAAATGAGCCGCAATTCTTTCCGCAGAACCCGAACTTCCCATTCTCGCCCTACCATTCTCCGTAATAGTTTCTCGTAACTGAGGCGAGTCGATCAGTTTTTGGATAGTAGGAGCGATCTCCGCAGGATTGCTACAAAAAAAGATTGAACAGCCCAAAAGACGACTCTGCGCCTCCATAAAAGCATAAGTACACTGCGCACCTTCCCCCGACATAGTTAGAACTGGTTTCCCTAAACCCACAAATTGCTCGGTTGCCGTCCCTGCCATGGCGATCGCTACATTTGCCTCTTCCAAAAACTCCTGATAGGCAGCTTGCGACAGCCATAATTGAGCATTATCTTTTTGCCACAGACCTTTTGCCGAATTACCAGTTTCCAAACCAACCGACCTAACAAAACCTGGTCGCCAATTATTGAGCAGTAAACCCCGTTGAAAAGCCTCTAGTTCCAGCCCGGGGGAAATAGCTGCGGTAAAAACGAACCGAATGTTGGTTAGCTTGCGAAGTATATCGGCAACGACTAACAAGATCTGTTGCCAATTTCTGAGAGCTTCGGGCGCTCGGGAGCCAGGCAAGAGCAGGACTTTAAGACAATTAGCATCCCAAGCAAAGCCACTATTGCCATTACTGTCCTCATCAAACCCATCCATCATCGGATTACCCAGATCGTGGGCTTTAATTTTCTTTTCTAACAAGAATTGAGTAGTCAAGCGATCGCGCAAATAAACACCAGTCGCCTTTCTCATTAGCCAGACTTCCCAAGGAAGATAAACCGAACCAAATTGTTTTTCTAGCCAAGAAGTGTTAGCCAACCAGTTACCAGAGCGATCGCGCAAATAATACTCGGACTTAGCCGTCCCCACAAAAGCGTACTGACTACAACTAATTCGGGCAAATAACAAAGGCACAATATCCCCTACTGCCAAAATAGGATGTTTGTTTTTCCCCCATTGTCTGATAACTTTTAATTGTTCTAAAGTAAGCTTAAAGAGACCACCTTTTAGGTCTAAGAGTAGGTTATCTTTGGACATATAAACAAACCCACCAGAAGGCATTTTTTGAACCTTGCCGATGATCGAAATCTGTTTTTGCTGATAACTATGACCCTCTCCGACCAAAGGTAAAGCAAAAATTTCCAAGTTAGCGATCGCACGTTGCAGTTGTTCTACAATCCGAACGGCAATAACATCCTCTCCATGACCATTACTAACAACTAATAGTTTCATCCAGGTTATTAGGTTTATTTCTCCATGATCGTTATTGTAATTACTTTAAATTTAATAATTATGCTGATTAATTTTTATTTGGCACGTAAAGTGTGGCGACTAAGAATTCTTTTAGCGCTGATTACTTCCGTCATTTTAAGTTGCGAAAACTATTTACAGACAGTTCTCTCAATCACTCCTCAAATTCTTGACCAGAAAAGGACTAATATCTACCATTTTCGACACAGCTACCAACTATGGTTACTGCAATTAAAACAAATTAAGCAAATTATCGTAATTTTAAATTGGACTTATCGGTGGTGGAAAAAATACAAAGTAGCGATTTAAGTCAACCATGAACAAACTACAATGAAACCAATATAAATGAAACTAAGATAATGGGGCTAAAAATAAGCCAAAATAAACAACACTAAGGTAATCGATAATCGATCAAATTACCAATCTAACCTTAAATAAATCTACCCTTTTAAGTTGCTCTCCAACTCAAAAAAATAAGAGAGCAACCAGGCAAAGAATCTAAGACAACAAGAAATTAAGCCAAAAAGATTGTCTCCATATCGCCAACGACAACTATTAGAGTCAATAAGAGTTTTGAGATAATATTAAGACTGATCTAGACAAATTCGGGTCAGAAATTGAGTAATCTAGCTGTCTCCATTCTTCCCCTCAAAGCAGAACAAGAAGAACAAGCAAACTCCTAATTCCTAACTCCTAATTCCCAACTTCCCCATCCGATCTCATTTTCGCCAACTCATCTTTTAACTCGGCTAACTCATTTCTAAGTTCTTGCAGTCCGACATTAACATCCTGCTCAAGATCATTTTGCCTGATCTTTTCAATGCCGTTTTGGGAAGAGGAATCAGCAGTATTGCCACCCCAGTTTTGCTGACGTAGAAAACTGTCAATGGCTCTTCTTGCCTCTTGCTCAGTCGTTTCTCCTTTAGCAGCCCATTCTCTAGTTTTTAGATTAAATTCTAGTTGCAAATCAGAGAGCGCTTCCGCTCTTTTCTCTGGATGTCTGCCTGTTTCTACTAAAGAAGCTACCGCACCAATTGCTATGCAAAAACCCCGATGTAATATTTGTGAAAAATCCTGATTATCCATCAACTCTGATATGTAAAAAAAGTATTTAGCAATGAAGCATTTAGCAAGACCAGATTGACTTGCCAGGTTTAACCGTTACTTTCTAAATAACGATCAATATCTTCTCTTAGTTGAGTTAACTCAGCTTCGGAAGTCAACCGAATTTTGTCGTCTTTGATGGTTAAAAGAACCTTGGCAGCAAAGGGACTAGGATAGATGTTTGGATTACAAAAGACTTCAAAGAAAATCCCATCTGAATAGCGATATTCCATGGTTGCTTTTGGTTCTGGGCGACTTTGACGTTCCCCTGCTGCGATCGCGGAAGCCTTAAGACTGCTCATTAGAGAAGCAATATGTTTTTGTAGATCTTGAGCCGCTTCGGGGTCAAAATTAATACGAACAGAACCTTGGATTAGATTAAGATTTAGTTGACTCATTAGGGGTATTTTTGATGATACATGACTAATGTTACAAGCTACGCCCAAAAAGTTTCAAAAATATACTAAATCTCAAAATAGACCTTAATTCTTTATTAAAAAAATTGATTGAAATAGAACTTTCTATTAACTACTCAATAACAATTTGAGAACCAAAAACAAAGCTAAAAACTACCGTAATTTTTCCTTAATTGTTGACAGTTAAGACATACTCAAAAACTAGAATCATAGGCGATCGCTACAACCAAGTTCGGATCAGTTCGATATGTAGAATCACATAATTTCAGTTTTTTCCGATTGTGTATTTCAATTGATTTATTTTCTCCAAACCTGACTTTAGCCGAATTTATACCTAGGCTTACTAGGCTAGGGAACTTAAAGAACAATATTCTGTCCTAAAGAACTTAGAGCAGAATATAAGATATACAATCTAGACTTGGCTGAGATTAAATGACTTTAACTAATTCAAAACTTTTCCCTATTAATTTAGTACTAACAAACTTAGCTAGTTTAATTTTACTTGGCTTCTCTGGGTCTATGGCTTTGGCAGAAACGCCTTCAGATGTTTATCCTGCTGAGTATGTCCAGCAATATCAAAAAGAATGTATGGCTGCCTCAACCGCAGAAGGACTTACTGAACTTGATGCTGAAGAACTATGTGAATGTACTCTGACCGAATTTCAAAAGCAGTATTCCCTAGCAGAATTTAAAGAACTTAATGCTAAAGCGGAAGAAGACCAAGATTCTGCGAATTCTTTAGTTGAGGTAGGTCAATCTTGTTTTGAATCGATTTTATATGAGTAAGATATGGACAAGCCCTGATAATCAAGAGCGAAATCAGGTTACTGCCCATTTCCTAAAATTCGACCTTCACAAGCCTCAGAATAGTCAACGTACCAAATTAAAGAAATAAAAATTTCTCAGAAATACGCTTTTCAGCTATTAAGTTTTTCTTCATTTTTAGCTTGAGCTAGTAATTTACTAGCTTTTGTTCTCTCGACAAGAATGGCCGAACCAAGATCTCGATTCCTGATTTTCCGTGTATTTAGAATCTAATAAGTTCGTAACATCTTCGATAGTTCCTTGGGTATCTACCCAACCATTTGCTACGTCAGGAAAATCTAGCTGACAATTTTCACACTTCTTCTCAGAATAAAAGCGAATTGGGCACCAAAATGACTCGACATTCCGCAACATCTCTGTACCTAGAGACCAAACTCCAGTCATCCAATCGCAGTAAAGACACCAAATTAAATCATAGCCAATTAAGCCATCAAACTTTTGTCTCGAAACGTTTACCCAATCTTTAGCCTCATATTTAGGTAATTTTATTAACCAAGTTAAAGGGGGATAGACAACTAGTTCGGTAAAACGAACCAACCAAAATAAGGGAACCGCCAAAGCAGTAATCCATACAGCCAGATGGTTTTGCCAAGTACCGACTGTCTTACTCAATTGACGATGAATTTTAGCTTGATTTGCTTGTTGACGATGAGTTAGCTCATGACCAATAATCCATAACCACAAAGCACTCAGTTCTGCTAGCACAGCAACACCTAATCCTTGCCATCCTGAGCTTACAAAACCAACAGCAACAGGTACTAACATAAAATAAACCAAAGCCAGATCTATCCCAGGTGCATAGCAAAACCAATTAGAAATTTCCTTGCCAGTCTTACCGATGCGGGGCAATAAATGCAGAAAAACTGCTCCCGAAACTAGTAATCCAACCAGGGAACTATAAAGGAATAGAAGTTGACTCATATATAAGGTACTCTCATCTAAATTTGGTAGAAACAATTGAAGCTTTTAAGTACCCTCATCGAAAAATTTATTGGAGCATTAAAAACTATGAACTAGCCAGCCATTTGCTCGCTCGCTACCAAGATTAGAATTCTCTACTTCTGAGAAAATTCACCGACATAAAAAATACAGTTTTCTAGCAGTGAACAATTAAGTTTGCCAACAAAATGCTTTGTCGTTTCTCACAGCTAATATATGAGACGGATAATGATCGAAAAATTGAATTTGAGCTTTTAGATAGTAATTTTTAGTTGTGAGGAAATTGTGAGCATAAAGAGGATTTCACAATCTGGATGTTTGAATTGACTGATAATTTTTGCAGTGAAGTGTTGAGGAGAGCGATCGCTGATGCTAGTCTCAAGCGGATTATTGGTCTTAAATGGCGATCTCTACTAACGATTTTAGGCGACCTTGAGATCGCCAGATGAGAATAAATTTTCTCTTTAAGTCAATAATATTTTCTCCCTAAAAGACAACCTGAGCACCAATAACCAGGATTGCCGCCCAAGAAACTAAGTAAATCGGTGTTCTTAGATAAGGAACCCCAAGAATATAGACACTGGCATGAAAGACTCTAGCCCAGAAAAAGATCGCTGCCCAAGTTCCTATCATCGGGTTTTCAGCATCTGCTAAATATGCGGCTAGCACCACAGCAACAAAAGCAGGCAGAGTTTCTACCATATTCAAATGAGTCCGCTGAGCGCGTTGTGCCCAGACAGGAATGCTAGGTGCCTCAGCCGGAAATTTCTTATTGGGATAGTTGCTAATAAAAGCAGGAAGTCCCCAAACAAAGAGACGATTAAGAATGTAGGGTGTCCACAGTAAAACGCAAAGGATACCACTCAAGGCTAGATAGTATAGAGCTGAATTCATAGTTTTTGTTAATGAGTTGAAATTTTTAGGGAAATTTAGACGAACAGACTTGAACCGATGCCTAAAGTAGAATTAATAGAGGCACAAGCTTTTAGCCTTTGAATTAAATTTAGAAAGTGAAATACTACTCAGTTATTGAGTTAATTAATCTTTGTGAAGTAAAGAGGTAACAAGCGATCGCAATTGAAATATTGCCGATTTAAACTTCGTACAAGCAGAGACATTAGTCAGTGTATCTATTCATTGCACATATGAAATTAGCTTTGAGCAATAAGGCATTCAACCTAACTCCATGGATACCAACAAAACAAACAAGATGCTTTTTTCAGTTGCTGTAAGATATTGTGTTTTTCTTGTTAGACTACGTTTCCGCGAATAGGATAGTTTTTCTCAATTACGTATTCTAAACCAGCGATCAAGTCATCTAGACGAGGACGAGCAAATGGGGTATTACCAATAAGAGAAAAAGCGATTTTGCCACAAGGTTTAATCAGAAAAATAGCAGGCTCACTAAAGAGTTGCGGTTCATTTTCAAATGCTCCATGAGATAGATATAGTCCCCAACGACGCATTGCTTCTTCAGATAAGTCATAACCAATTTTAAGCTTCTTTAGTCCCCAGGTATTTTTAGATTGCTGTGCGCGGTCTAGACTATCGCCACTAATCGCGATCGCTTCAATCCCCAAATTGGCAAATTGTTCTAGCTTTTGATCTAGTTCAGCTAATTGCGATTCACAAAGTGGACAATGCAAACCACGATAAAAAAAGATTGCTGTGTAATTTTGTGGCTTTTGCTCGGCAAGTCGCCACATCTCTCCGTCAAGAGTTTTCACTTCTAGCTCAGGAGCAGCTACTCCAGTTAGAAGCTTAGTTGAAACGGTCTCGGATATATTTACCATTAGTTTTAAACCTTGACATTTACTAATTGAAACTGTCTGTGTTTTTATTTTGAGCGAAGAGTTATCATAGAGCAAGACTATTTTTTATATAACTACCATAGTCTTTATCTATAACAATGGATTTATATCAGATTCGTTATTTCCTGGCGATCGCGGAAACCAAAAGTTTTACTAAAGCCGCAGAAAGGCTGTTTGTTTCTCAGCCTTCTCTTTCCGCAGGAATTAAAAAACTGGAGAAAGAATTAGGGGTAGTCCTGTTCGAGCGTGGTAGACGAAAAGTTTTACTGACATCTTCAGGCGATTTCTTTCTCGAAAAAGCGCAAAATATTCTTAAGGAATATCAATCCACCCTCAATGCTTTCCAAGACTTTAAAGAACGACCAATCTTAAAATTGGGAACTTTGCACACAATTCGCGGATTCAATTTAGCTAAATTGGTTGGTGCATATCGCAAAAAACATCCGAATGTAACTATCGAGCTTTACAACAGTCACTTAGAAGAATTGGCAAAGTGGTTAGAGGAAGGCAAAATCGATCTCGCTATTACCTCAATAAATCAAAAAGAAGTTTCTAAAACCTGCCAAAAACTTTTTGAACAAAAACTATCACTTGCGGTTTCGCCAGAACATCCTTTTGCCCGCAAAAGTAGCATTAACCTCGCAGACCTAGAAGGAGAACTCTTAATCGAACGAATCAATTGTGAACTGTGGCGAGCAAACCCTCAAATGTATAAAGATGCTGGCATAAATGCTCAGATCGTTTATTGGGCTGACAATGAGGAATGGGTTATATCTCTAGTTCAGGTGGGATTAGGGGTAAGCATTATGCCGATATGGCAAGACTTACCAAATATTGTCTATGTGCCGATCGCTGATGCTAGTCTCAAGCGGACGATTGG
>CALKUU010000164.1 GCA_937996665.1 uncultured Xenococcaceae cyanobacterium
TCAATAACTAGACAAGGATAACCATAAGTCGAACCAGCTCCACAAACAGCTAAAGCACGATCTATCCCTAAGCTAGGATAAGTTCCTTTGAGGGGAAGATCGGCGATCGCTAAGATTTTTTTTGTTCCATAATTTTGCCAAATCGCAGTCTGGTCAGGAACAACTGAAGCTAGATAGATAAATGGTTCTTTATTTTTACCAAAAACAACATCCTGATATTGCGGCGGTAGTATTTCAACCAGAGCCTCAGCGGAATCAATTTCGACGGACAAGTGAGAAGTATCCCAAGCTGAGACTAAAGTATCATTCGCAAACCATGCCCAATGTAATCTTGAGTTGCCAATTACTAAGCCGAGCCAATCTTGCATAACCCTGTCAGAACCAAATTATTAACCAAGAAAAGTTAACTAAGACTCAAAAACTGCGCCAAGGCATCCACCATCTTCGGTGGCCAGCGACGACCATTAGCGACCCAATCTAAATTCCGATAGCGGTTATCTAAACCAACCACAGCGACCCAATTACTTTCTGCCTCTCCTTGCTGACCATCAACCCAAAGTACAGCAGTCATAGCTGCTCTCACATCAGAGAAAAGAGGATACTTTCTCACCAAATTTCTGAATTGGCGAATTGCTTCTTGGCGATCGCCCAATTGATAGGTAACTAGAGCAGCATTGGATCTTGCCACAGAAAAACTAGGAGTTATAGATACAGCCTTTTCATAATCTCGCAATGCTTCTTGCCACTGCTGCTTTCCTGCCTCTGCATTGCCCCGATTATTGTAGGCGACAGGGTCTTGGGGATCTATTTCTAAAACTCGATTATAATCCTCTAGAGCTAAGTCCCAACTTCCTTGAGTTTCATAGGCAATACCCCGATTGAGATACGCATCTGGGTACTGTGGTGCCAGCTCTACCGAATGATTAAAATCCGCGATCGCCTCTTCGATATTATTTTGACTCATTCTGACATTACCCCGATTACTCCAAACAGCAGGATTTTCAGGGAAGTCTGCGATTAATTCGGTCCAGTAAGCTTCAGCCGAAGCAAAGTCGCCTTTTTCAACTGCTTTAACTGCTTTTTGAGCAATCTTATCTCCATTTCTAAGCTGTTGTTGCGTAAACTGAGGCGCAGCTTCCTGAGCATAAACGGGATTAACTACTCCCCAAAAACACAAGCAACCTACCAATAGCAAATTAACAAAACATCGAATCATGAATGATTATTCCTTAGAAATTATTAACTAGTTTATTTATTATGATTTGATCGAACAACAAAAGTCGATTAAATCTATTTGACCAAAGATGAGTGTCTTTAGTCCTTCACAATTTTTAGATAACTATTTTTTTGCAAAGACGTGGTCAGAATATGACTCAATAAATTTTCTGACAAAAATATTGGTCCAAAAAAAATGCTGGTAGCAATTAAAAATAGAGCTAAGAAATACTAGCGGTTCGATAACAAAACAAAATCTTCAAATCAAACCCACTAATTTGACTTATCTGAACTAGACGAACAATGATCTTCGTTGCAGCCAAAAGGGTAATCTGCATAGTAAGTAGATTCTGTCTTGCCGAACCAACTATAGCGATTGTCCCTAACCTGAGCATACACTTCATCACCCATCCACTTCATTCCAGGAATACTGCGGTAGGCAGCCACAAACCCAGAACCAAAAGGTAATAGACTGGCGATTTCTTCGGCTGCACGGCTTCCCTGCCAACGACTTTCAGGGCGATCGGCATCAACCAGAATCATCCCCATTTGACAATCTTCCTCGGTAATTCCCAATTCTGATAAAACAGCCTTTTCTTGCATGGGAATATAGTCAAAAATTTGTCCACGATCAAACTGAGATAAGAGCTTAGTAAAAGTGACGCAAAGATTGCAATTGCCATCATAAATTAGGTGGTAACTCATTTAATGCTCCCTGACCTCTGTTTTTTGTGCGATAATTCTTAGAGAATATTTTAAGATTTGTTATATCTTATTTCCAATAATGAACGAAAAAGCTAACGAAGAAACTTTAGCAGAACAGTTAGAAGCTTCTCCCGAAAAAAATGCCGCAAGTGAAAAGACCCTAGCAGAGCAAGCTCCATCTAGTTTTGAGTGTCGCTCATGTGGTTATGTTTACGAGCCAGCAAAAGGAGATAATCAAAATAAAATTTCTCCCGGAACGCTTTTTGAAGATTTACCAGAAACTTGGCGTTGTCCTGTCTGTTCTGTACCAAGAAGTCAATTTATTGACATCGGGGCTGTTGGCGCACCATCAGGATTTGCCGAAAACTTGGACTATGGATTAGGAGTAAACAGACTAACACCTAACCAAAAAAATCTCCTGATTTTTGGCGCTTTGGGCTTGGGCTTCCTGTTTTTCCTCAGTTTGTATGGGTTAGGTTAGCCTAAGAGGGTTGGTCAGTTTCACCCGAATAACTTTGTTAGAAATAATATTTTAATTTGGCATTAGTCTAGTTTGAATTAAATATTGTTAGAAAGGGATCACATTCTCGCCTAACTAAATCAATACTCATCGGCTAAGAACAGAACATAAACCAATTCAGATAAAAACTGAAATTATTAAACTAAGTTAACCAGAAACAATTAATAAAAAACATATGAAGCAATTACTAAAGCATTTGAAACAAATGACCATATTGTTATTTGTTTGTCTATTTTGTGCGAGTTGTAGCGAGGTAGCATCGCTCCCTAGCAACCCATGGAAGATTATGAACTTGCCGACAGAATCTATATTTGCCGATGTCGATTTTGTTGGTAACTCTGATCGGGGTTGGTTAGTGGGAACTCAAGCTAGCATCTTTGAAACCAATGATGGTGGAGACAATTGGCAACAAAAAGAGATCGACCTCGGTGATGAGAGAATCTCTTTTGATGCTGTTAGTTTTTCTGGAAAAGAAGGTTGGATTACAGGCAAACCTTCGATTCTTCTTCACACTGATGATGGAGGAGACAACTGGTCAAGAATATCCCTAAGTAGTAAGCTTCCAGGTAGTCCTGATGGAATTATCGCTCTAGCTCCCAACACTGCCGAAATGGTGACTGATTTGGGTGCTATTTATAAAACCACTGATGGTGGCAAAAACTGGAAAGCTCTAGTTGAAGGTGCTGTAGGTGTAGCAAGAAACATTACTCGTTCTCCTAATGGTGAATATGTAGCAGTTTCCAATAAAGGAAACTTTTACTCTACTTGGACTCCTGGAGATACTGAGTGGAAACCACACAACCGTAACTCTTCCCGTAGATTGCAAAATATGGGTTTTGACTTAGACAGTAATCTTTGGTTGCTTGCTCGTGGTGGTATTGTTCAGTTTAGTGAGACTGGAGACGAGGGTGACTGGGGTGAAGCAATTTATCCTGAATTTTCCACTAGTTGGGGCTTGTTAGACATCAGCTATCGCACACCTAAAGAACTTTGGGTTGCTGGCGGCAGTGGCAATTTGCTATTTAGCTCTGATAATGGAGAGACTTGGCTCAAAGACAGAGAGATTGAAGAAGTACCTTCCAATCTTTACAAAGTGGTCTTCAATTCCGAAAACCGTGGCTTTGTTTTAGGGGAAAGAGGTTATCTACTCAAGTATGAACCTAGCGCCGAAGCAGCATAATTCTTCCCAATAGTTGTGGGAGAGTGGTTTTGTTGCGTATTATGTAAATTATGTTAAACAACTTTTAAGGAAGGAGAAGATAAATTATGGCAGGTACTACTGGCGAAAGACCGTTTTCCGACATTATTACTAGTATTCGCTACTGGGTTATTCATAGCGTTACTATCCCCATGCTTTTCATCGCAGGGTGGTTCTTTGTCAGCACTGGTCTAGCTTACGATGCTTTTGGAACTCCTCGTCCTGACGAATATTACACTCAGGATCGAGTAGAGCTTCCAATTCTTAATGATCGCTTTGATACTAAATCTCAGATCAAAGATTTTAATCAATAATTTATTCCATTTACATAAGCCTTTAGGAGAAAAACAGTGACTAATAGTCCTAATCAACCCATTTCTTATCCCATTTTCACAGTTAGATGGCTAGCAATCCACACGTTGGCTGTTCCCACAGTATTTTTCTTGGGCGCGATCGCAGCTATGCAATTTGTTCAAAGATAAGAACCAAATAGACAAAAATCAGCAGAAATAATCATGGAAAGAAATCAAAACACCAATAGACAACCAGTCGAATTGAATCGAACTTCCCTTTATCTAGGACTGCTTTTTGTTGCAGTTCTGGGCGTTCTGTTTTCTAGTTATTTCTTCAACTAGATTGCACTAAACCAATTTTTTCATCAATTATTATTTACAAGTAGGAGGGAATAATCAATGTTTGCAGAAGGTAGAATTCCATTATGGATCGTGGCTACCGTAGCCGGAATGGGTGCGATAGCTGTTGTAGCAACTTTTTTCTATGGTGCTTACGTCGGAGTAGGTTCCGCAATGTAGAGCAAAGGTTTTTAGTAAAATTTAAAGCTAAAATTTTTCATATCGTCAGTCTTCTTTGATAAGCTGGCGATATTTTTTTGACAAGATTTGGTGAGAATTCACAATTTGAACCCGAAAAGAATCGTGAATTCTCATTCGAAAAATTAATCTTGGACAAAGTTAAACAGGAAATAACCTTGTAATAAAACGCTAATTAACTAAGTCTAAGAAGAAACTTGGCGTTGTAAAATCTCTTGAACTTGTTTTTCCACAAATGAGTGAACGTAATGATCTTGATAGATCAAGGAAACGGCTCGATATCGCTCCTGGAAACTATCGAATTCTAGATACTTTGCGCTGTTAAGTTGATTAACCAAAAAGAAAACTAGCTGGAAGCGAATTTTTTCCAAGAAATTTGGGTAATAATCACTCACCTTGGCGATCGATAAATCAAAGTCTAATAATCGTCTTTTCAAGTGGGTAATTGTGTTTTCATAATCAGGCTTAATCAACAATGGTAAATCTTCTTCTAAAAAATCCTCTAGGCTTTGTAATTGCTTCATTTCAATACTTGCCATAATTAAAAAATTTTAAATTTATGTTATTCACTCAGTTTAATTTTTGTTAAATAACATTAGGCGTGATTTGTATCACGATTAGGAAGGAATAAGACTACCGATAACAAAAAAGATCAATTAATATTGACCTTTTTTGGATGGTATCACCTATTAGGTAGATATTTAGAGAAGATAAACTAGAACGAATAAAACCAACCAAATTACATCAACAAAGTGCCAATAGATCTCGGCTGCTTCCACACCAAAATGACTATCACTAGAATAGTGACCTTCAGTGCGCGATCGCCAAAGAACCGAAAGAATTAGCAAAACTCCGACAGTAACGTGCAAACCATGGAACCCAGTTAAAGCATAAAAACAACTAGCAAAGAGGTTTGTGGTTAGACCAAACTCCGCATGGAAATATTCATAGCCCTGACCGAAAAGGAAAGCAATTCCCATTGCAGCGGTAATACCAAACCAAAATTGTAAACCTTTAATATCGTTCTTTTTGAGCGCAGCTTGCCCCTTATGCATGATGAAACTACTAGCTACCAGAATTATGGTGTTAGCGATCGGAATCATTAGCTCCAGTTCAGGAGTACCTTCGGGTGGCCAGACAGGCATAATCGCTCGATAGATCAAAAAGGCAGCAAAAAAACCAATAAAGGTCATGCTATCAGCGATCAGAAAGATAAAAACTCCATACATCCGATAATCAGGATGACCATGGTGTCCACCTTCTTGCTGACTATCAACTACTATTTGCGATTCTTTAACCGTTGAACTTTGCATAAATAAGATTTTGGATAATTAATTGAAAGTTATTTAGTTTTTTATTGTCATTCTGACGAGTTAAACTCGCCAGAATATGAGGTTTATCCCTCAGCTAACTACTACTACCAGCAACTTCAGCGAGCATATCATCAACTTCTTCGTTGCCATCTACACTCTCTGTGTCAATACCATAATCGTAAGGACCTGCCCATAACACAGGTTCTTCTTCAAAGTTTTCAATAATCGGTGGAGAAGCAGTCTGCCATTCCAAAGTCAGAGCGCGCCAAGGATTGCGAGGTGCTTTGTCCCCTTTATAGATACTCCAAATAATATTGAAGATGAAAGGAAAGGTGGAGACAGCCAGGAGATAAGAGCCTAAGGTAACTAGTTCATTTAAAGCTTGGAACTTAGGATCATAGAGAGCTACACGCCGATTCATTCCTTGTAAACCCAAAGGGTGCATCGGCAAAAAGGTGAGATTAAAACCGACGAAAGTGAGGACAAAATGCACCCGACCCCAAAATTCGTTAACCATTCTTCCCGACATTTTCGGAAACCAATGATAGACCGCAGCAAATAAACCGAATACTGCACCGCCAAATAGAACGTAGTGGAAGTGAGCGACGATGAAATAGGTATCGTGAACATGAAGGTCAAAAGGTACCGATGCCAACATAACGCCACTCAAACCGCCGATCAGGAAAGAGGAAAGAAACCCTAAACCAAACAACATTGCACTATTAAGACTTATCTTGCCACCCCAAAGAGTTGCACACCAGCTAAAGACCTTAATCCCTGTTGGCACCGCAATAATCATGGTGGTTGCCATAAA
>CALKUU010000165.1 GCA_937996665.1 uncultured Xenococcaceae cyanobacterium
AGCCAGCCCCAACAGGGCAGTATTTTTTGGTTTGAGCTTAATCTCAACGATTTAGAAAATCCAGAGGTGCAAGCAAAATCATCCTCAAAAATTCAACCCCAACAAGTAGTCATTCCTCATCATGAATTCAACGAAAATTTAATTTTGCCTTCTCCAGAAGAGCTAAAAGCGCTGCAAGATTTACTTATGTTAGGTAATGTCAGGGGAATTTTAGATCGATTAAATATTCTTGAACAAGCTGACCCGAAGTATTTTGTTTTTGTTAATCAAATGCGCCAGTTAGCAGAAACCTGTCAAATCGAGTTACTAGAAACTTGGTTACAGTCTTGCGAAGGGCAATTATCCTAAATCAAGATCATCGGGGTTAATTTCGCGCTTGTAGTGATGAGGAGTTAGGTAGTTCATTATTATTAGCCTGAAGACGCTTCTGATTTATGCTCAATTTTCCTAATCTCGAAGCTTGGTTTTAAGAATGTCTATTGGCACTAGAGATTTTTGTTTGTGCCTGGGCATATTTGAAGTAAGGGGTGCGCATGAATAGCCATTAGTTGCGAAGAAGATGGAGGAAACACAAGTTGAAACAAGTATTAATTCTGCAAGGGCTACCCGCCTCAGGAAAATCGACTTATGCCAAAGAACTACTCCTAGAAAATCCTGGTCGTTGGGTAAGAGTAAATAAAGACTTACTGCGAGAAATGGCACATGCGAGCTATTTTTCTAAAGGTAACGAGAAATTCACGCGACAACTGCGCAACACCATCATCCTAAGTGCTCTAGAGGCAGGTAAACATGTCGTCATCGACGATACTAATTTTGGCTCTAACATTAATCAAATTAAAGAATTAGTCAAAGGCAAAGCCGAGGTTAAAGTGAATAGTTCTTTTCTGGAAACCCCAGTAGAGGAGTGCATTCGCCGAGATTTAATGAGATTAAAATCAGTCGGCAAGGATGTAATTATGAAAATGTACAATCAATTTGTGCGCGCGACAGAACAGAAAATTGAGCATAATCCTAATTTGCCAGATGCAATCATTGTCGATATGGATGGAACTTTAGCATTGATGGGCGATCGCAGTCCCTATGATGTTTCCAAATGCGATCAAGACCCCCCGAACTATCCTGTCCTGGAAACCGTTCTTAAATGGCAAGGCGATCGCGAGGTGATTATTATGTCTGGGCGAACCGATGATGGCAAAGCAGCCACAGAGTCATGGCTAAAGCAATATGATGTCAAATACAAATACATCTATATGCGCACCCTAGGCGATATGCGCAAAGATTCCATCGTCAAACAAGAATTATACGAACAAAATATTCTAGGCAAATTCAATGTCTCATTTATTCTTGACGATCGCCAGCAGGTTGTTGATATGTGGAGATCATTGGGGCTGACAGTTTTTCAAGTCGCGGAGGGTGATTTTTGATGATCGAGATCGAGCTTGAAGTTCAAAAATATCTCAGGGAAAAAGGTTTAGACAGTTTAAAAGCAGAGTTTAAGGTTAGCGATCGTCGCCACCAAGAATTTAGCAATCTCGTCTGTCTTAAATACTCGCAAATCGAGTCGCCGATGGGTTCAAAGATCGTCCAGCAGTGCCGAGGAATTATTTTAGATGAAGCCAATCATTGGGGGATTGTTTCTTATCCTTATGACAAATTTTTTAATTATGGAGAAGGTCATGCAACTTCACTTGATTGGGAAAGCGCGAGGCTTTACGAAAAACTAGATGGTTCGTTAATGACACTTTATTACTATCAGGATCAATGGCGAGTACAAAGTAGTGGTACGGCTGATGCATCAGGAGATGTGGGCGGTTTTAAATTTACATTTGCAGAATTGTTTTGGCAGGTTTGGCAAGAAAAAAAATATATTCTGCCAACTCAGCAAGACCACTGTTTTATGTTTGAACTTTGCACTAAGTTCAACCGCATCGTCGTTCCCCATCCCGAAAATCGCTTAATTTTGCATGGGGTGCGCAATCTTAGGAATAATCAAGAGCAAGATCCCTGTCTTCCCCAATACACAAATCTCAACTGGGAAATTGTAGCCACAGCAACCTTACAATCGGCAGATAAGCTAGTAGAGCAATCAAAAGAACTCGACCCGATGGAGAGTGAGGGTTATATTGTCTGCGATCGCAATTTTCAAAGAATTAAAATTAAATCTCCCCAATATGTAGCAATTTCTCATCTGCGCGATGGTTTTTCCCCACGCAGATTGTTAACCATCGTAGTCACCAACGAAGGTTCTGAGTTCCTAACCTATTACCCCGAGTGGCAAGAAGCATACGACACCGTCCAAGCAAAGCTTGAGCAGTTAATTGCCAAAATCGAAGCTGAGTATGAACAATACAAAGATATTGAGATTCAAAAAGATTTTGCCCTAGCAATTAAGCATTTGCCATATTGTGGGGTTTTATTTGCGTTGAGGGCTGGCAAAGCAAGCTGTGTTCGTGAACATTTAGCCAAATCAACTATCCAATCATTAGAACGTCTGTTGGGAATGGAAAATAAAGAGGAATTCTTGAATTGAAACAGGAGAACAACTAACGAATAAAAATTCTAACCCAACTTTTTTTATAGATCTGGTTCTCTCACGCTAAACCAACCAAACCGTTGCTGACTAGAAGTTAAAGCACTAAATTAGACTATTTATCAATTATTTAAAATTTGGAAAACTTGTTTTTATATTTATTCAACAACGACCAAAATAGACTTCTATGCACTTTTGTAATCTAACGACAATGACTTAATTCCACAATGATACTATTACAGTGTAAGGGTTGACATGTTTCCAACAATATAAGTGTGAAAAAAGAATGGGAACTTAATCCTTCAACATTGTGAAATGTAAAAACACTTAATTTTTGAGTTTAGCCATGAACAATAATTCTGACGGTCTGCTAGAAGCATTAGAAGATGATGGCACACTATCTGGAGAAGTTGAGGAAAAGTCATTTACGATAGAAGTCACAGTAGAAAACTTAGCTCCTGAAAACGGCATAGGACTTGCTTCTCTTTGGTTTGGTTTACATGATGGCAGTTTTGACTACTTTGATGAGGGAGAAGTAGCCTCAGATTCCCTGGAGTTTTTAGCGGAAGAGGGTTTAACTGGTTTAGAAGAAATCGTCCTTCCAGGAACTTTAGAAGCAGCAATTGGAGCTGGATTAGATCCCAGTGCTCTTCCAGAAACAGTTCAGCAGGCGATCGCCTTAGAGTTAGATTTATCTGCCCTGCCACCCCCTTTAGGGACTTTGAGTGGTGATTTTATGAGTAGTGATGCAGGGACGAATGGAGGCACTCAAGGGCTTATAACTAGTAGCATTAGAACAAATCCTGAGTTTTTCGATCTTCTTGATGATCCTAGTGCTTTTCCACAGGAAAGATTAGACGAAATTATTAATCCTTTTTTCCTCAATCAGATATCTGGAGAAACTGAAAGTTTTCAGGTCACACTTAACGGCACCCCGGAAGACAACCGTTACTTCAGTTTTGCAGCGATGCTTTTTCCTACTAACGATGGTTTCATTGGGAATGACAATCCTCAAGAAATTGCCATCTTTGATGTAGAGGGAAATTTTATCGGCGCAGACTTTATTGTTACAAATGAAAATGCTTTTGATGGTGGAACAGAAGTTAATGACGAATTATCAGAAAACTTATTTCTTACGTTTGAAGCATTTGGACAAGGAGCTGAAGAAAATGGGACAATTCAGCAATTTCCTGGATTTTTAGAACCTGGTGAAGGGGGAATTTTAGATTTTGAATTTAATGGCAATCTTGTCGCTTCTAACGCTGATTTTACTGGTGATAATTCGGAAATTGCCCGTATTTCAGTTTCTCTTGTAGAAGAAGTAGAAGAGTCAGACAATGTCGAATTATTCCGTTTTCGTAACATTACTTCTGATTCGGGAGCTTATATTTTTGTTGATGCCACAGAAAGAGACACAATTTTAGCAAATTCTGAACTCAATCAAATTTTTGCGCTAGAAGGCGGACAAGAAGATGAGTCAATAGTTCCTGCTTTTACTGCTAGTAGTTCTCCTGGCGAAGGATTAGTTCCTTTCTTTCGCCTTTCTAGTCTAGTAAACCCGGGTTCTTTTCTGTTTGTCGGGACAGGAGAATATGATGCTATCTTCGCAGAAGGATCGGATCAGCAAAATCAATGGGAAGTACAGGGTTTAGATGCTGAAGGTAATGATATTCCTGATTTCTACCTTTCTGATGGTAGTTTAGGCAGTGGAGTAAACTTTAATCGTTTTCAGAATACTCAAAACAATACTTTTTTCTTTGCCGGGCCAGAAGAAACTGAGGAGATCACTAATAACCCTGAATTATCAAATATATTCACAAATCAAGGCTTTGCCTTTGCTTCACTAGGTTAAATACAACAGTAAATGCAAAAGAGATAATAAAGAAAACATGTATGAAAAATCATGCATGTTTTCTTGAACTCATTGCAGCAATATCTTCCTTAATTACTAAGTGAATCAGAAGCTAAGGGTAAACAGTGCAATAGTCGAAACCGATAACCTGAGACTCGGCGTTTGTAATCCAAATCGGCTGGACAATTAAGCTCATCTAAACCAGTTGGGGCAGAGAAATTAACCACCCAAACATCGAAAGGTCTAGATAATTTAGCTAATTGCTGATGAAACTTTTTGGTTATTTCCGCCTCAGGAAGATCTGGAATTTTCTTCAGTAATAAAAACTGAGGCTTAGCCACTTCCGTTGCGATAGTTTTTGACCATTCCCAGGCAAGTCCCATCATTTCACCAGTTTGCTCATGAGTTTTATAGACAGTAGCAATCAAAATCGGAATCTGAGGATTTTGGGCTTGAGCTTCTTTGATTACTGGCACAACTAAATCTGGTCGGTCTGGTTTCTGGTAAGCGTAGTTATGCACAACTGATAGCGAACCCGCTAAAGAAATTAGCAACACCAGAATCACCATAGTTCTTAACTTAACTGTTGCTCGTTTTTGCCAGACAGATTCTAAAATACTGGCGACCAAAATGATCACAGCAGGAAAATAGAAAAACTGAAACCTGGCAGCTAAAGTTAAATCGCGATCGCCAAAATAGACAATCAGCAAAATTAAACTCAGTGCAACCAGCAAATATTGAGCGATCGCCCTAAGATTATGAAAACCTTGATTGTAAGGAGCCTGGTGTTGCCGCCAAAATTTGATTGCCATCGCGACCAACCAAATAACCAAGAGCAAACAAATCAGAACCGAAATAATAGTTACCCAGACAGGAACTCCCTCAATCGGCAACAAAACAATCATCGAAGAGATCCAACCAATAAGTCGTCCCCAAGGCTCAATGAAACCAATACCCCCAAGATTCTCAGGTTTAATCCAATTGGTTAATTGATTATCGGGAATACCAAGCCATGTCCAGACCCAAACACTACATCCAGCAACCGTCCCTAGCACCGCCAGCAAAATTCTGCGCCAAGATGCCAAATTAAGTCGCAATCTTTCCTTATTCCATAAATCTTGCAGCAAATAAGGAACAAGAACCAAAATTTCGCCAACCAAAGCCAATGCCAAAAAATAATGAGTAGCAACACCCCAGCTATTAAGTACAATCCAAAGCAGAATTATTGACCAGGGAATTAATTTTGTTTGTCGTAAATGTCGCAGGGTCAACAACAGACAAGTCAGCGAAGCCATTACGATCAGAATAACCAAAGTATAGTGACGAGTTTCTTGAGCCAGATATATCCCATAAGGGGAAAATGCCATCAATAACGCAGCAATCTGTCCACAGACAGGTGATTCTGTAACTAAGTAAGCTAGCCCAAAAGAAGCAGGAATGCCGATAACACCAAACATCACGCTCAAAGAACGAGCAACCCCAACCGAAACCAAGCTTGTATCTGGAGAAAATAGATGAAGCCAGGTATGGGTTAGAAGAAAGTAAAAGGGGGGATGAGTACTCTCTGTTAGCAGGTTATGAACAACATCTGGAAAAGCAAAATTAGCCCCTAATTGCAGTGGTTGCAACAAATCATTAATACTAATTAGTTGATTTAAGGGCACTGTTAGAAAACTATTTCCCAAGCTGAATACTAAGGTTGCCCACTCATCTGCCCAAGGAGGCTTCGCTGTTAAATTACTAACTCGTAAACAAGTACCAAGAAGAGTCCAAACTAAAAGTAAAATAATTTGCGATCGCCCTTGTTTCTGATTAATCAAACTATTATCCAGTCAATTACAAATACTTTCATCCCAATCAAAATATTAGACTAATTTGACTTTTTACTTAGGAAGATCCTCTGCTAATACTTCATCTACTAATCCAACCAAAATCAGACAAAAAGCCACAACCTTAATCTCGAAAACGCTTTTTTCCAACAATTCAGCAATTTTCCATAAAGGATGCTCTCCATTTGCCAACTTCCAAACCTCTGACTCTAAGGGAATTAATTTAAGATCGACCTCATCAGTTAAACGTTGCAGGGCAAAATTACTTTCTGGCAATTGTTCTTGAAACTGACTCCAATCTTTAATTAGTCTCAACGCATAAAGACTAACTCGACTTGCCATCATACGATGACCAGTCATTTCTAACCAAGGATTACTAACCAATCTAGTTTTAAGCTCAGCTAAATCATCGAAGCGAAATGAACCAGATTGAACGGCAAAAAGTTCGTAGACTTGATGTAATTGAGTCTGAAAAATCAAACTGAGTTGCTCTTTAGAAAGCAAATTATTTTGATATAAATAAACTCCCATCGTAATCTCGGGAGGACAAAGAGTTCTTAATTGCTTTGTAACTAAAGTACTTAACCAACCTCGCTTTTCAATAAACTCAATGAGACTGCGACAATTTAGGCGATCGCTAATAGCTACCAAATAGCCACTTTGAAACCAAAGATAATAAATCGGTTTCAAATGACTTCTCTGTTGGTTCAATTGAAGATTAACAATTAAACGCCCAGATTTTTTCTCTTCGCTAATAATGCGAAATAATTCTGGAAGAGCAAAAAAGTTTAAAGAGCTGTAGATAGACATAAATAATTAAATTAGCTAGCTCCTCAATCACAAACCATTGAAAACTAAAAACTATCAAGGTAAACACTCATGTTAATTGCCTGAAGATTAAAAATCCAGAAAATCAACCTAATTCTGAAACAAAACAGATCAAAAAACAAAGTGCATCAAGAAACAAATCACAGTCTAATCATATTGAATCTGTAAATAGAAAAAGCTTCAGGCGAATAACTAATAGAGATTCAGACCCCCAAACAAAGACTAGCTATTAAAAGATCTAGTAAGTTTTCTACGAGAACCCCCATTTAAAAGCCATAATTTACTGAACATTAATGATCTTCTCGTTGCAACTTATCAGCGAGAGATTCTTGCATAGTGATCAAAAGCTTAGTATTAGATTTTTCAGAAAAGATTCCACCTTTCTTGAGCGCAGGCTAGACTATCAGGGAACAAATCCTCTTGAGACTCTAAACTTGGTTCTCGACAATAAACTTGTAGATCTATTAACCAAGGCAACAAAACCAAACTTTTTGCGTCGACAATTTTAGCTTGAGCCTAAAGAATAATTTCCTGAGGGATCTAGGGAGTTTTGTCACTTTCGTTTCTGAATATCGCCTAAACTATCAGGCAAGAAAACTTGAGCACGTTTACTTAACAATTTCGTATTGGAGGACATTTTGCTTGTGACTAACAATGATGAAAATTTAGACCGTAAAAACCTAAAAACCCCACCTGAAGAAAATCCTCTAATTGAACTCGTTAAAACCTTAGTTACCGCACTTATTCTAGCAATGGGGATTAGAACCCTAGTTGCCGAGGCAAGATATATACCTTCATCATCGATGGAGCCAACTCTAGAAATCAATGATCGTCTCATTATCGAAAAAATGAGCTATCGATTTCGTAAACCCCAAAGAGGTGACGTTGTCGTATTTTCTCCCACAGACACACTCAAAGAACAGAACTTTAAAGACGCTTTTATTAAAAGAGTTATCGGTTTACCTGGTGAAACCGTCGAAGTCAAAGGAGGCAAAGTTTACGTCAATGATCAAGCATTAAGAGAAAAATATATCGACGAATCTCCAGAATACAAATATGGACCAACAGCAGTCCCCCAAGATCAATACCTCGTTCTCGGAGATAATCGGAACAATAGCTATGATTCTCATTTATGGGGTTTTGTACCCAAAAAAAACCTGATTGGCAGAGCAATGGTTCGTTTTTGGCCACTCAATCGTTTAGGTTATTTAGATGAGAAGCCCATTTATCCCAATAACTAAATCATGAGACTAAAAATCGAGGGCACTCTCGACTAGAAGAATACCCTCGAAATTTCAATTTATTGTTGCTATTTAATTAACGAAACATACTACTAACCGAGCTATCTTCATGAATACGCCAAATTGCCTCTCCAATTAGATTAGCTACTGAGAGAATTGTTAGCTGCTCAAATTTTCTTTCTTCAGGAAGAGGAATGGTATTAGTAACAATTACTTCTTCAAAAACTCCACTAGATAACCGCTCAATTGCTGGACCCGAAAAAACTGCATGGGTAGCACAAGCATAAATAGCTTTAGCGCCTTCTTTCCGAAGAAGCCGACCACCCTCCAACAAAGTTCCTGCAGTATCAATCATGTCATCTACTAAAATCGCTGTTTTGCCTTTGACATCACCAATCACATTCATTACTTCAGCAACATTGTGAGCTTGGCGACGTTTATCAATAATGGCCAAAGGAGCATCGTTCAACTTCTTGGCAAAGGCTCTAGCCCTGGCAACACCTCCAACATCAGGAGATACAACCACAACATCATCCAATTTTTTGTTGGCAATGTAATTCAAGATCACTGGGGAACCATACACATGATCTAGGGGAATATCAAAATAGCCTTGAATTTGTGCGGAATGCAAATCCATGGCAAGAACTTTATCAGCACCGGCTTGAGCGATCAAATTAGCAACCAACTTCGCTGTTATAGACTCTCTCCCTGCTGTTTTTCGATCCGCTCTGGCATAGCCATAATAAGGAATAACCGCAGTAATTTGTCTAGCAGAAGCCCGACGACAAGCATCAATGAGAATCATCAACTCCATTAAGTTGTCATTAACCGAACGGCAAGTTGGCTGAAGTAAATATACATCAGCTCCGCGAATAGATTCCTGAATTTGCACATACAGTTCTCCATCTGCGAATCGCTTACGAATCATGGGACCGAGATCGATTCCTAAATATCGAGCTACTTCTTGCGCCAGGGGAATATTTGCAGAACCCGCAAATAAGCGAAGACGATTTGAATCTGACAGCACGGTGGGCTGTGCCATAGTTTGAAGCGTTAACATTTTAGTATGGCTCACAACGGAATCAACAGTTTAGTTCAAGGTAATATTATCATTCGCAAGGAACGAATGTTTCTAAAAAAGTTCTGAACTATATCGATAATAAGCTTCTAGTTAAGCATCATTATTTAAGACGATAAAAGTCAAAACAATTTTTTATTTTTTTAATACTTTAGTTTTATTATTTATCATTTTATTAACGAGGGATTAGCTATATTGTAAGGTTTTGTAGATAGTTAAGACATCAGTACATATTCCTAAGATTCGTAACTATTGCAGAATTCCACAAATCTTCAAAACTAACCAAATTTGCCTAAATCTTAACAAAAGCTTATTCTCCAGATTGTTAATCCATAATCAATTTTACTGAATATGTTTCTCTAGTTAAGTTATCGCTTTCAACTTAGAAGAACATTTACCTGTTAATTAATGAATAAGATTTAGATGATAGCAATGCGAATATTTAGGATTAAAATAATTGAAAAACCTACTCAAATCTAGTTTAAACTATTAAGTTAAGAGAATTAATTAGCTAAAAAACTTAGCATATTTATTTTAAACTTAGTTAAGTTGTTACCTTTATTAAGAGGTTAATATTCTCAGGTGCTTTATCCAATTCAATTTTAAGAGGAAAAACGATTTTAATGGGTAATTCACTTTTTATAGTAGGCACAAACACTGATGTTGGGAAAACTGTTGTCACAACAACATTAATCGCCTACCAACAAAAATATCAAATTTTCAGTAGTCTGGGATTGCTGAAATTGATGCAAACAGGAACAGGTGATCACGAATTTTATACCAAAACATTTGCTTCCCAAGAATCAATTGAAATTATTACACCTCTGAAGTTTGCGGCTCCTTTAGCACCTCCGATCGCTGCGGAGCTAGAAAAAAAGACAATTGACCTAGGTGTAGTCTGGCAAAATTTATGTCAATTACAAGCAAAACATAATTTTGTTTTGATCGAAGGGATTGGTGGTCTCGGCTCTCCTGTTACCCACGAACTAACTGTTGCAAATATTGCTTCAGAATGGCGTTTACCAAGCATTTTGGTCTGTGCGGTTGAATTAGGAGCTATTTCTCAAATAGTTGCCAATGTGGCTTTAGCAAGAAGTATGAATATAGATTTACGCGGTATTATTTTAAGTTGTACTTCTCTTGAACAAGAACAGCAACAAGAAAATCTAGCACCCAAGCTCCTAATTGAATCATTGACGCAAATCCCAATTTTAGGAACCCTTCCCCATATCCAAGATCTTGAAGACCATGATCGCTTAGTTGAAATTGCTTCAAGTTGGGATTTAGAAATCATGGGACTAAATTAAAAAAGCCTAGCCTTAAAATGCGTCAGGCAAGTTATTGTTCTTCGTTAGAAATCATAATTAGAGGGACAAAATAATTATTATCTCGTTACCATGGCAAAAGATCGCTCGATCCATTGTTGTGCTTCCTGATAGTGTTGAAACTTCCGTTCGCTACGACGAAACTCAGGAGTATGTACCATCCTTTTGCCATTCAAGCACTTCGCTCCGTGATGCTTATGCAATAGCTCGTGGTATAAAACCAACTCCACTACCATCTGAGGAACCTGAGAATTATCGAGAGTACGACTAATCACAACGCGATCGCGCAAAGGCTCATAATGTCCTAACTTGCGATGGGTCAAAATTTTATTCCAAGTTAAGCGAGGTTTGACCATCTCCCCAGCAAAATATGACTGGTTAATCGCCTCAAATAAAACCTCTAAATCGTAGTATTTCCCTTGGGATAACTCCGCATCAAGATCCGCAATCAAATCAAGTTCGAGGATAATTTCGCTATATCTCTCGCTATTACCAAAATCACGAATTAGCTGCTTATCTTGCCCATTGCTGCCCTGAAAAATCATCCGGATAACAGCCTCCAAAATCTGATCTTCAGCTTCAATAAATCCTTCACTCAATTGCAGATCTATCGTCCCTAGGCGATTCTGTTTGTATTTGTACAAACCGTTGTAATTAGTAATTGTGACTTGAAACTCCGAGATAGCTGACCTGTTGGTTTGCATAGCCGCATTAGCTAAACTCTTACACTTATGGTGAGTTTCAATGTGTGCTTTGAGGTTATTTTGATCAGTCAGAAACTTCATCCAAGCATAGGCTTTCCGTGAAGGTGAAGTGAGAGCAGCAGGAGTTAGTTGGTTTTCTTGGCAGATCCGATCAACCTCTTGAGTGCGATCGCGCAAAACTTGCCGAATTAATTCGAATTGAGAGTCAGAATAATTGAATTGTAGTTGCCCTAACTGCCCCTGAATCTGTTTTTGGGTTTTAACGAGATTGCTAATTCGCAGCGTTCGAGTTGGAGAGGCGTTTGTAATGAGAGGTGGTTCTACTAGCGATCGCTCGGTCAAAGAGAGATTGTGCCAATCAATATTTTTGAGATAGTAGTATGCTTTTCGCGATCGAATAGGCAGGCAATCGGGAGAATCATTTGCTTCGATGCAGATTTTCTCGATTGTATCTAGTGAACGCAATACAAATGCTTTGAGGGAATCTACCTCAGTCGGATAAAGTCCCTGCTGCAATTGCTTTTTAACACTCTCTGCTATTTTGACAACCCCATTGATTCGAACCATTTGACAATCAAGTTTCAGGAATTTACTTTCAAGAATATATTTGAGCGATCGCTCATTCCGTAAGTATAGTCAAAATTTTAAGTCAAGCTAACTTCAAATTCCCCTAATCCTTCCCATACCATCAAGTAGGAGAATATCAAGTGGAATAACAAGGGCAAGTCCCCATTCACCCCATCAGAGTGGGACTAGGTCCTCGAATGGGGATAACAAGGATAAACGAACTCCTAACTCCTAACTCCTAACTTTTCATAGTCCATAAAATAATTGGCAGACTTCATCGTATGATTGCAGCCACATATATGATTCTGGAGGAGTACCAGATTTAGCCGAAATCATGATAGCAACTTGGTGAGGTTCAAGATGAGTTCTAAAGTCTCTTATTTCCTCTCTAGACAAAGATTCCTCAAGCCAATAATCAAGACTCAGAGTATTAGCCTCAGAATAATGTTCTGATTTTTCTTTTAGTATTTGTTGAATAAAAGTTCCGTAAAGAGTGTATTCAGAAAAATGCCACGAATTTCCTACCGCGACCATCCAATTCTTGCCAGTAACATTTTCAATGTGAGAACACATTTGCTGAACGTGCTTTTTTTTCCAAGTAATTAAATTACCAATGTAATCAGGTATTTCAGGATTAACAGCTTCTAAACCTAATAGTTTCGTCGCTGATTGATGCCATTTTAAGTGCATCTTTTTTTGTACTTCATTTCCTTGAGCATCACAGAAAAGCCTGGTCTTATCTCCTTTAAATAAGTGTTGAACATCAAAGTCACGAATAAAAAAGACGTCAGAATCAACAAACATGGCAATATCTTCTTCCATTTGTTGCGCCACAGATATTTTAATAATTTGTTGAATGATCCAACCTCTAATCGGAATCGTTTTCCAGCTTACCCAAAAATTCCTTTTCAAAGGCAACTTTATGAGCCAACTGGGAATAATCGACTCTAGGGTGAGGATTGTAGTGTGTTCACTTTCTAGGGAACTAAATAGTTCTAGATCATCAGCATCAACGATGATGTAATGCCGGGGATGAGGATTTATAAAACGTTTAATACTCTGACAAAGAAGCTTACAACGTTCAAAGTCAGGGGCATAACTAGGCGTAATGATAGCAAGTCTTTCCATTATTTAATTAAGTTTTTTGTTACTAAAAAATGAATCTAAAAGTAAATTAGTGGGACTGTATCTATTTCCCATCGGCTCTCAATTAATACTGAGATATTTTTTAATCCAAAGTATAAATTGAGAGTTTTTTAAAATAATTTAATAAATAAAGAACGTATTATGAGCTATAGAATAGAGATAAGTTTCAAGATGAATGAATCTGATATTAGAATGTCAATTTATTTTTATTAAAATTTTTTAGATAAATCAAGAAATAAAATAGATAGGTTAGTAATAAATATAGATATTATATTATTTGATCCTAGTGAATTATACAAATAGTATAAAGTGATCTTTTTTTATTCTTAAACTTAGTGAGGTGATCATTGTTTTTAATTGGCTAAAACTAGTGAATTGGAGCCTAAATTCCAACAAACAGAGAGATTATCATTTTCTAGATTCGGCAAGAAATCGTCTTCAGTTCTTGTCCAAAACAAAATCTATAAATGGGGACAATCCATTCCTTCCTTTTAACTGCTAATCTGGGGTTTGTGATAAATCATAAATATTATTAGGAGT
>CALKUU010000166.1 GCA_937996665.1 uncultured Xenococcaceae cyanobacterium
CCAATCTATTTCTATCGATTAGCCGTTGAATAACCTTCCTCCAATTTAAATTTCTCCAAATTGGGTTTCTTGCTTAGTTAGTTGTAGGGAGTCTGATTTTTACGATCTTCTTCCTACTGCAACCTTAAACAAAGTAAAGCTCAGCTAATTGAAACTAGCTAAAGTTATTGCCACCAGAGAGGATCAAAAAATCGGGTGAGATGATCAGATTTTGGGTAATTACAGATTTTAAATAGTTAGAGCAGCAAAGTCTTCTGCTAAATAGATATTACGGCAAACATGGCGTTGAATTTTGCCACTAGAAGTCTTGGGAATACTACCAGGTTTGAGTAAAAGAATATTATGGGTTTGCAAATCGTGGTGCTGAACAATTTGGCGGCGGATTAGTTGTTTTAAATCTGGTAACTGAGCACTTTCTCCGTTGCTCTGATTAGATCTCTGCTTGCTTCTCGGGTTCCAATAGCGACGCTCAACTTCAGAAAGAATTACTAATTTTTCTTTGCTTTCATCATTAACAACAAAACTTGCTGTCCCACCAGTTCGGAGAAATTCACTACTAGCTTCGACTGTTCTTTCTAAATCCTGAGGGTAATGATTGCGTCCATTAATAATAATGAGGTCTTTTAATCTTCCGGTGACAAAGAGTTCTGCTTGAATCATGCAGCCTAAATCACCTGTTCTGAGAAAGCGATTATCTGTTTGACCACACAAGTTTGCTTGAAAAGTATGCTCACTTACTTGAGCCTTATTCCAATAACCATGAGCAACACTTGCTCCAGAAACCCAGATTTCACCAATTTCTTCAGGTTCGCAGGGTGTTAAGGTCTCGGGATTAACTATTTTGATAATCTGGTCAGGGAGTGTTTGCCCACAACTAATTAACGTTCTAGTACCACTATGATTTTGATCGGTAAGGACAATTTTATTTTGCTCTAGTTGTTTGCTGTCGACAATTTTAGAGACCGGTTCATGGCGTTTATTGCCTCCTGCAATAATTAAAGTGGCTTCTGCCATCCCATAACAAGGATAGAATGCCTTTGCCTGAAAACCATAAGGAGCAAAAGTTTCACTAAATTTTGCGATTGTTTCTCCGTTAATTGGTTCAGCGCCATTAAAAGCTAAATCCCAACAGCTTAAATCTAAATCTGGCACTAATTCTGGCTTAAATTTTTTAACACAAAGGTCATAAGCAAAATTAGGTCCACCACTAGTTGTAGCTCGATACTTAGAAATTGCGCTCAGCCAGCGTAAAGGTTTTTGCAAAAACATTAACGGAGACATCAGAATTACGGGGAAATTGCCATATAAAGGCTGTAAAATCCCCCCAATCAACCCCATATCGTGATAGGGAGGTAACCAAATAACGCCTTTACTTTGTTTATGATGCTGGAAACAAGTGTGAATAGCGTTGAGATTATGGAGCAAATTGTGATGAGCAATTTTGACTCCTTTGGGTTCAGCAGTTGAGCCAGAGGTGTATTGTAAAAATGCTAAATTATCGGGACTAATCTTTTGCGGCTCAAACCGAGATACATATTCAAGATCAATTTTGTCGGTAGCCAGCCATTTTAAAAGTTTTAGTTCTGGGGTTCGATCAGCTTGTTTTTGCAGATTACTGATGATTTGATCGGTTGTCAGTGCTAAAGTTGGTTCTGCCGAATTGATGATACTTTGAATCCGCTCAATTGAACGATTTGGTCTTGGCGGATAGGCGGGAACAGCTATTACCCCAGCATACAAGCAACCAAAAAAGGCTTCGATAAATCCTAACCCGGGTGGATAGAGCAATAAAACTCTGGCTTGAGGCTCACAGAGAGATTGAATGTAAGTTGCGATCGCCTTGGCTTTTTGCTCTAGTTGAGCATAAGTTAGACTTATTTCGTTAGTTTCTCCATCAACCAGAAAAGTATAAACAACTTTATTTGGTTGTTCACTGGCTCTCAATTGGAGAATATCAACTAGATTATCTGCCGGAATTATTACTTCTGAACCACTCATTCAATTTTTATTGCTAGAGTCAAAGAGCTATCTAAATCTAATCCTAAACAGTTTTCCAGAACTTAAGCGGAGCAAGAAACAAAAAATCGGTTTAAGACGGATCTCTCTATAAACTTTGGTTAATTTATACCATAACCTATTGCTCGAAAGCTTCAAGATATTTGCCTTTTTGCAAAGACAATTGTGCAGATAATTTATAGTTTGAAACTTTGTTTAATTTGGCTTTACGCTTAATCTAACTATTGATCTGAGTCTTGGATTCTTGAAGCTTGATTTGGAAGAGATACAGCAGGCATTACCGCACCAAATAATTATCTTCAGAAATAAGCTGAACTGACCTTGAAATATAGCTGGGAAATATAGCTGGCTAACCAACAAAATCGGTCAAGACAAATAATTAAATTACAGCCAATTCGCCAATTACTTCTAATCGCTTATATTCACTCAAATTCATAAATTGATCAGTTAATTCTTCGGCAATATCGGGAGATATCCAGCCCATCTGTTTAAGTAAGGTAATTGCAACTGCATACTTAGCCCTTTTGCTACCATCAGCAACTTTTATGGCTAAACCCATTCCTTCGCCAACTAAGCCAACACATTGGACTCCTTCTGCTCCAGATTTGCTGACAATTGAACCTTTAGTACGCAACATCAATTCTGTATCAAAGCTACACGCCCCTGCTACCATTTCAGGATAATGAGTCATGGCTCTAACTACTCTTTCTAAGGCAAGACTATTGCCTGAAGCCAAGAGAGCATAGAGATAAGCCATTTGTTGCAGTTGCATTGAATAAGTAGGCGCCCCACAATCATCACGAGCTTGAATTAATTCTGCGCCAGGAATACTTAAGAGTTCAGATATTTGCTTCAAAATCAGCTCTTGGATCGGATGAGATCTTTGCAAATAACCGTTGAGTGACCAATTACGCTGTTGACAAACAGCTAGCATCCCAGCATGTTTACCTGAGCAATTATTCTGTAAAGGACTGTGTTTGCCTGAAGGAATCGGACATTGGAGCAGAGTCGGCGCAATATCTGATCGCCACAGTATATTGAATACTTGTCTTGCTTGCTCAATATTGCCTTGGTGAGAGCTACAAATAATTGCTAGATCTTTTTCGGTTAAGTCAAATCTTTCCAGAACTCCACTACTAGATACAGCCAAAGCTTGAAATGGTTTTAGAGCAGACCTGGCAAAGGACGACATTTCACCGTTTCCAGCTAATAACCTGACCCGATTACGATTATCACTAACAACAGCATCAACTTTATGGATTGACTCGGTTATCCCTTCCCTGAGTAATTTAACTTCTAATTTAGGCGTTTGATTCCGCTTTCCCCTGGTCATGATTACTCTTAAGTCTTGCTAAATGAACCAAATTATAATGCTAACAACTGTGATACCGAGAAAAACGCTAAAAGTTTTTCGCAAGCGACTAATTATTGGTTGAATTTCATAAGTAACCACTAAGCGATCGCGATCTAGCATCGAACTTGGTTTTGTCCAACTTTGTCCGTCATACCATCCTGACTCTTCATAAGAAATTCGTGGTCTCCGAAGACGGCTCCTAACATGCGACCAGCCAAAATAAAGCTGTAAAAGAACTAAAGAAGTCAGAAAAATTATGCCAATTAAGGTCGTGATTATAAATTTTAGGGGAAAGAGAACTGGTAAAAAACTAACTGCGGCAATAGGCGCAACAATGGGAGATGTTGCTAATCCAATCCAAAATATCTTCTTGGCATAGTCAAATCTAGACAAGGTGACCCAACCAAAAAACCAAGAGGTCTTAAGCTGTTGATACTCGTAAGTAGGTTGTTGCTCCAGTGGGACGGGGCAAAATTTCGTAGCGGAGTTATTCATATACTCGAAAAAGCTAGATTATATTATTTTTCAGCAAAAAAAGCACTAATGATTCGCCACAAATTTGGTACATTCAGCGTGCCCCCAAAAAGCTTCCAGATTATAAAATTCTCTTTCCTCTGGCATAAAGATGTGAACAATCACATCGCCATAGTCGATCGCAATCCACCTTCCTTCAGACTTTCCTTGTAGCCGAAGAGGCAACAATTGATATTTGGTCTCAACTTCTTTTTCAATGGAGTCACAAATAGCTTTAACTTGCGTCGTCGAAAAGCCGGTAGCTATGACAAAGTAGTCAGCCAAGAAAGAGATTCCTGCGACCTTGAGCAGTAAAATTTCTTCAGCTTTTTTATCATCAGCCGCTTCAGCAATAGCTTCTGCCAGCTTTTGACTAGAGAACTGACCTGAAGGGACTGTTAACGTTTCTGATTCCGTTTTGCTATCTACTTCATACTTTTGTGGGTTACTCATTAAAAATATTAAAAATGGATGTTTCCTAAGTTGATCCTTCTTATCAAAACTAATAGAGAGGAAGGACTTTTATTGTAGTAAAAATAAGATGAGAGAAAAAGTCTTTTTGTTAAGTGTAAAGTAAAGTTCATTTAAGTAAAGCTCTAATCATTTGAGGATAAAGATTTAGATAACGCCCAATTGCGAGTTAAAACAGTTCGCGGATGAATAACTTTGCGATCGCTAATTAAGTAATTCAAAGTATAGTCACTAGTCGCCCAGGTAGCCTGATAGAGATTTTGCGTAGCTAGTTGGCGAATTTTTGCTAATTCTGGACTATCTCCTCGATTAGGTTCAATACTGTCAGCAATGTACACAAGACAGCTTAAATCGCTCATCTGCGGGTTACCTAGAGTATGATTGCTAATCGCTTCTAGTACGCCTTTGCTCTTAATTCCAAATTCTTTTTTTGCCACAACCGCGCTCACATCAGCATGGATCAGATGGGGATGGTTTTGGCAAATGGGGTCAACTTTGAGGTTGGCTTTATTAGCCATCTTCAACAGCTTTTGAGGAGGAAAAAACTTAGCCAAATCATGTAATAGACCAGCTTGCGCCGCTTTTTCTAGAGAAATACCGTGCAATTTTGCCAACTGGATACAAGTTGATTCAACCCCTAAAATATGTTCGATACGATGCGCGGACACATTTTCCTTCAGCCAACTCAGAACTTGCTCACGCCAATCTTGACTAATTTTTTTCACAACAGATTTATTTTTACTATTTCCTGATAATCTAACCAAGCGTTCTGACTTTAATTTTAATTGCTTAAACTTCTAAAACTAGAAATTATCTATTTGCCAAACTCTGTCTATTTGGTAAAGAAAAATAGCCAGAAGTAATTGTCGTCAATCTAAGTTAAAGAAATCAAGATTAGGCTATTTAAACTTAGAAAATGAGTATATATACGAGAAATAGCTGAAGTAGATTACCGAGTTAAACTAGTTTTTTTTAGTGATTAAGCTGAGATTTTACGAGAAGAAATCATCTATTATGAGCCTAGATTATAGATTTGCTCTGTAAATATTTTGTTTGAAATTTTATTAACAAAAGCGATTGTGAGAGTTTTCCTTGGTATACATCAAATACATACCTAATGCTGTAATTTATTACTAATATGAATAATTGGCGGAAAAAAATAGTTGCTGTTCTTCTTGGGGTTGTCTTATTGACAGCTTCCTGTGTCAAAGAACCTCCCTCTCGTTTTGATCAAGCTCAACAAGATAGTAGTTCCAGAGGAACATCTGCTGTAGTCAAAGAGTCAGAAACGGGTGGTAGTTTTAATCGCTATTTTCCTAGTGCAGGCAGCGGCTATGAACGAGTTTACACCCAAGAAAAGAAAGGTTTTGCTCAAGCCAAGTTAAAAAAAGATGGCAAGAGTGTCGCTACTATGGCGATTTCAGATACTGCTAATAATCCTACGGCAAGAAGTAAATTCCAAAATAGTCAAGGAAATATTGGGGGATACCCTTTAATCAATCAAGGCAGCAAAAGTACTGCAATCTTAGTAGCTGACCGATTCCAGGTAAAAATTTCTTCTTCCGATACTACCTTCACTGAAAGCGATCGCAAGCAGTGGCTAAGTAAATTTGACTTAAGAGGTTTGTCAAAATTGAACTAGTTAAGCTTTAGCTCAAATCTAATAGTTGAACCTGATAACTATCAGTTCGATTACCTAAAGCCAGACTACTGAGGTTTAGAAATATCTTGATTTTCATTTCAATTCACTGCCTATATTTGGAGCGCCACGAGGAGAAAAATAATGAGTAAACCTATTTTTGAGTTGGTAGATAATTTACCAAAGAAGAATATCACCACCATGATGTTAAACTCTCTAGATTTTGCTGTGCCAGGTCAATGGCAAAATCTAGTAGGGTTTGAGAATACAATCCGTCATGTTACTGGTGAATCAGATCAAGAGATGATCCAACAAATCGGCGATCGCGCAGTGTGGCTGTTCAATGACAAGTCTCAGGGTTATCAGAAAGCACTATGGCTATACCAAACAGTTGATAATGCGGATAATGCCCTTGGTACAGCTGCATTAGCAAACAAAGTAGGAGATAAAATTCCTCTGTTGGGAGGGATATTGAGCAAAGTTACCCCTAACCCCGATAAAGCTCAAACCCTCGATTTATGTATCAAGCTAGTTGTCGAATTAGTAGCATTTTGCCAGATTAATGGTATTCCAGGAGATAGTATTAACGACTTCGTAGGTGCGTTAGGCGACTATGGTGGCGAATCTTTGATGCGAATGGCAGCCTTAATTGCCATTGATGGCTTAATACCTTTAGGACCCGATTTCATTCAAAAGGCACAATCTAGCTTAGGAAATATGAGTCCTAAAGAGTTAGAATCCAATGCTACTTTTAAAGGTGTCAAAGACCTGATTCCTGGCAAAAACTCTCGAGGACAACTTGAATTTATCGGCACCAGTTTCGAATCAGTTAAGAGCTGGATGATTAACTTTATTAACGAACGAAATCTCACTCAAGGAAAAGTTTTCGAGCGAGTTAAAGGATTTGTTGATGTTTCGGAGGACAAGCTTGATTATGTAGCTGCTTTCTTAGATATGACAACTAATTATTATGAGCACACTGGGACTCAGACCCTAGCAGTCAGACTAATAGAAAGAGCATATGCCGAAATCTAATTAAGAAACAAGGGTTTTGGTATCGTCAAGGATGCTTTGAACCGAACTGAGATCCTCATACTTCTTACGGATTACCAAACAGTTTCGATAGTCAGAGAGGTTGAGGTACTGCAATTCATCAGTTAATTTTTTGATAAATTGTAAGCCTCTGCCTCCTTCTTCTTCTAATGAGTTGATGTTTTTTTCGTTTGCTAATAATGTTTCTTTTAAGTCAAAAGGTCTCCCAAAATCCCAAACTCTCATTTCTAGAAAGTTAGGGAAAAACTCAACTTCTAAATCAATAGGAGTAGAAGTTGGCAAGTCTTGGTGGGCATGCCTAACTGCATTCGTAAAAGCCTCAGCTAAAGCCACCTCACATTGCCACCCTGTTGTTTTAGGCAAGCAAGGGCTAATTAATTTCTCAAACCAGCCCAGCACTTCTTGTAAACAAATTAGCTGAGTGTCTACCTGTAAATGAAATTTTTGTTTGGTTAGTGAGGTCATAGCTGGAGGAGTTGCTTAAATCAGAATTCAAGAGTACGACTATCATAAAGCCAAAAAACTTAGAAGATTATTAAAAGACTACGATAATCTCTCAAGCCCATCTAAATTTTCCGAAACTTTCATCTCAAAAAATACCTTCGACAGAATAACAACTGATAAGTACAATTACCTAATTATTGTTGGCAAGATAAGTCCAACGAGGATAAGCAACAACTAAATTACTAAAGTCCTTTTGAACTTTAAACTCGCAAATTTTGCTAGTTTAAAAACAATAAATAACTCAGATAAAAGGATTACTTTTCAATTTTTCGATCTCATTAGTGATGGTAACGAGTTTATTCACCACCAGCGCTTATCAGAAAGAGATAAACTTGAGCTTACACTCAGTTTAAACTAACTAATTAATGCCATCTAAATCTTAATAAAAATTAACTGCATTAAAAATATTACTAAATTTACACAGGCTTAATTTTATTTAATCTAATTCTAACGAAATCACTCTTTAATTGGAGTTCTTCCATATAAATAAGTTAGATATCTTAACCGACTGCTTAGTTCACGATTAAATGCCTCACTCCGACAACGCCACTCCCAATTCCCATTAGTTGTTGAAGGAGTGTTCATTTTAGCATCGGTGCCTAAACCTAAAATATCTTGGAAAGGAAAGATTGCAGTATTGGCAACTGAACTTAATGCCAATTTAATTAAAGCCCAATGAACCCCATCATCACATAAACAACCTAAATAATCGATAACCCTAGATTGGGCTTCTTCATCTCTTGACTCAAACCAACCAATAGTTGTGTTGTTATCGTGTGTTCCTGTATAGACAACGCAATTTCGGTTCGTATAGTTGTATGGCAAGAAAGCATTACCGCGATCGCTATCGAAAGCAAAATGGAGAATTTTCATCCCAGGAAAGCCGCAAGTATCTCGCAATTCTTCTACTTCGGGGGTGATTACCCCCAAATCTTCGGCAACTATCGGAATATCACCCAATTTTTGGTGCAGAATTTGGAAAAATTTTAACCCAGGGGCTTTCTTCCAACTACCCTTAATAGCAGTTGTTTCACCTTGAGGAACTGCCCAAAAAGCTTCAAACCCTCTGAAATGATCAATCCGAATTAAATCCACGTACTCCAGAGTAAATTCTATCCGCTTAATCCACCAATCAAAATCGCTTTTCTCCAAAGTTTCCCATTTATAAACAGGATTACCCCATAACTGTCCTGTCGCACTAAAATAATCTGGTGGTACCCCTGCCATTAGAGTCGCTTCACCTGTTTGGGAGTCAACACAAAAAATTTCTGAGTGAGACCAAACATCAGCACTATCATGGGCAACATAGATGGGAATATCTCCAAAAATGGAAACCCCTTTTTGATTGGCATATTGCTTTAAGCTTTGCCATTGTTCAAAAAAGACATATTGCAAAAATTGATGAAATAAAACCGCGTCCTTGAGTTGTTCTCGCCAATATTGCAGTGCCGCTGGTTTTCGTTTAGCAATATCAAGATCCCATTGATACCAACTTTTGTTCTGATTAGCTTCTTTAATTGCCATGAACAAAGCATAGTCATCTAGCCAATATTGATGATGTTCGCAAAAGGTAGAGAATTTTGCTAAATCGGCTGGACTTGCTGACTTTTGAAAATTGGAAGCTGCTTTTTCTAATAAGGGTAATTTGTTGGCAATTACCAAATCATAATCAACACTATCGAGTTCGTAGTGAGGTAAATTTTGAAGATCTTCTGGGGCAAGAAGATTCTGCTCTTGGAGTTTTTCTGGGCTAATTAGCAGGGGGTTTCCTGCCAAAGCAGAATAAGACAAGTAGGGTGAGTTACCAAACCCAGTAGGACCTAAAGGTAAAATTTGCCAAATACTCTGGTCGGCTGCTGCTAAAAAATCGATAAATTTATATGCTTCTTTGCCTAAGTCACCTATCCCAAAATTACTAGGGAAGGAAGTGGGATGAAGTAAAATGCCACTCACTCTAGAATCGAACATTAATTATTTCCTGTATTGAGGGATGATCTTGAACTTAATTTGTTTGTGGATAGTGGTTGAGCACATAGGTTTATGCAAATTTAAAGTTTAATCTCCAACCAATTGCTCATCGGCAGATAATTATTACCACCAAGTTTAAATCTGTTTTTATTTATCAACAATTCCTAGCTAGGAAAGTTCGCATTTGACTTCATTGTTTAAGATAACTAGTTGAAGAAAACAAGCATCTAAGCTCTCTTCATAAAGACAAAAAACCATCAGTATCCATTAAAGATTAGTTACTAATTTGACCAGATAATATTGAACACAAGTGAACATCGACTAATCTCTGACTATAGACGAAAGAGATTAATCAGAATAAAAAGTAACAACTAATCAAATTTATCTTCAAACAAATCATTATTCTGTTAATGTTGTTAACTTTTGATAAAAAAGTGGTTGCACAAATTCAGCAATAAACAGCCGACTTAGTTAATTAAGTTGTTTCTTCTGGCGCTTCTATAGCTTCTGTTACTTCAGTTTCTACATTTTCCGAGTCGACTACTTCAGAATCTAAAGTATCTTCTTCCTCGTCGCTAGTAAGGGGGACTAGTGCCACAGCAGCGATCGCATCATCTTTATCTAGTTTTTGGACTCTCACTCCAGTAGCACTACGAGATTGCAGCGAAATTGCATCCACTGCCTGACGGATAATAATGCCTCGATTAGTCACAATCATCAATTCTTCGTCAGGATTAACAACATGAATTGCTGCTAAACAATCCTCTTTTGATTTGAACTTAATTGCTCTAACCCCCATACCTGCACGATTTTGCAAGCGGAACTTTTTAACTGGAACTCTTTTTCCATAACCATTTTTGGTGATATTCAGCAACCAAGGAGCAAAATTAGCCTCTTCATTACTTACTTCTTCTGACTCATCATCCTCGGCATCAGTGGCTGCGGCATCTATAGCAGCAACTACCTGAGACGGAAGGATATCCATACTAATGAGTTCATCATTCTTTCTTAGCTTCATTGATTTGACCCCTTTAGTAGATCTACTCAAGGGTCTTAATTGTTTATGATCTGCCTTAAAATGAATTGCCATTCCTTGACGAGAGCCAATGAGAACACTATCTTCTTCTTTAGCTGGACGCACCCAACGCAGCTCATCACCTTCTTCTAAGGAAATCGCAATCAAACCATTAGAACGAATATTACTAAAAGCGGAAAGAGCAGTTTTTTTAATATTGCCATTTTTAGTAAGCATTACTAAATACTCATCCTCTGTAAACTCGACTACAGAAAGGACAGAAGTGATTTTTTCTTCCCGAGAAATAGGTAGCATCTGGAGAAGAGGAGTACCTCTAGCAGTACGAGAGGCTGAAGGTAGTTGGTAAGCTGGAATTGAGTAGACTACACCGCGATCGCTAAAGAAGAGAACAGTATCGTGATCACAACAACTAATGAAGTGTTCAATACCATCGTTTTCTTTAACTTTAGCTGCTGCTTTTCCTCTCGTAGCACGACTTTGAGCATCAAAAGTACTGACAGGCATTCTTTTGATATAGCCTTGTTCGGTTAATAAAATAATTGCTTGCTCATTAGCAATTAGATCAATATCGAGCAGTTCGCCTTCTCCCTGAATAATTTCTGTCTGACGAGGAGTGGCTTGAGCTTCCTTAATTTGACTGACTTCTTCGACGATAATCGAATTAATTCTGGCAGGTCTTGCTAGAATATCGCGAAAATCAATGATTTGTCTTTCTAACTCTTCATGCTCTGCTTGAATTTTTTCGGCTTCAAGAGCAGTCAGACGACGGAGTTGCATTTGCAAAATCGCATCTGTTTGCACTTCTGAGAGTCCAAAGTTGGAAATCAACTCAGCCTTAGCTGTTGCTGTATCTGCTGCATTGCGAATTAAGGCAATCACATCATCAATACCTTGCAGCGCAATCAGCAAACCTTGAAGTAAATGGTCTCGCTCTTCCGCTTTGCGCAATTGATACTGAGTTCTACGAGTAATCGTTTCAACCCGAAAATCCAGAAAAACTTGTAAAAATCTTTTGATGCTTAGTAGTTGAGGTTCTCCACGGACTAGTGCCAACATGTTGGCACCAAAATTCGACTGAATTGGAGTTTGTTTGTAGAGATTGTTGAGTACTACCTGAGGATAAGCATCTCTTTTCAACTCAATCACAATCCGCATCCCATTGCGATCGCTCTCATCACGGATATCAGAAATACCGTCGATGCGCTTATCGTTAACCAAGTCAGCAATTTTTTCAATTAAAGCAGCTTTATTAGTTTGGTATGGCAGTTGGGTAACAATTACAGCTTCTCTTTCTGGTCTACCGCGAGACTGAACAGTCTGGATGTCTGCAACCCCACGCATAGTAATTGAACCTCTGCCTGTGAGGTAAGCATCTTTAATCCCCGATCTTCCTAGAATCTGACCACCTGTAGGAAAGTCAGGTCCAGGGATATACTTCATCAAATCTAGTTCTGTTAACTCAGGATTCTCAATCAGAGCGATCGCCCCATCGATTAATTCTCCTAAATTGTGAGGTGGAATATTAGTTGCCATCCCCACAGCAATACCAGAAGAACCATTTAAAAGTAGTTGAGGAATACGAGCAGGTAAAACCGTTGGTTCTTGCTGCGAGCCATCAAAGTTATCAGCAAAGTCAACAGTATCAGCTTCAATATCTCGCAATAAAGCGCTGGTTGCTAAAGTTTGCAAACGACACTCTGTATAACGCATTGCCGCTGGAGGGTCATTATCTATCGACCCAAAATTACCATGCCCGTTAATGAGAGGATTACGCATCGAAAAGTCTTGCGCCATCCGCACCAAAGCATCATAAACAGCAGTATCGCCATGAGGGTGATACTTACCCAGTACTTCCCCAACTACACGAGCGCATTTACGAAAAGGTCGCTCTGGGGTCAATCCTAACTCATACATCGCGTAGAGAATACGACGGTGAACTGGCTTAAGACCATCTCTTGCATCTGGCAGAGCTCTCCCGACAATTACACTCATCGCATATTCGAGATATGAGCGAGACATTTCGTTGCTCAGATCCGTAGGAATGATCCTTTCCTGGGAAGATGTCATATGGGAAAAAACTCCAAAAACAAGCAAAAAATTTCAACTCTATAGAAGCAGCAAGACTATACTTTTGTATAGCCGAAATAAGCGTCTCTATAGTGGTCTTTTACTCCCCTATTCTACCACAATAAATAAGTAATTTCCCTAGATTACGGCAGTCGAATTCTGCTCAAGTATGCTTACTTAACCAAGCTTTAAAAATAGTCAAAAATCAAAGAGTTTAAATTTTAAAATTGTGCTCAGATCAAAGTAGTCAGCTAATTATTTTTAGTTGCTTATTTTCTTTCTAAATAGACCAATTCAGAGTTAATACTAGAAATACTTAAGTTAAAGCTATTTTTTTAGAAGTCTTTAAGTCAGGCTATTTCTATAGAGATAGCTATTTTTTTTAGTAGCAAGTTTATTTTAAGTAATATTTATTATTCCAGGATTAATTATCTTTTTAATGAGCCAACAATATGGTGCGTTCAAATACTCATATTATTTATCAATAAAAAAAATATTTTTAAACTTATAATTAACCCTTCTAAATTCAAGATTTTTTCTCTTGAGAGCAAAGTTAGATTTATTCCCACAGATCAACTTGTCATCTTAATGTTCAGCCATCAGATTAACCTTGGTTGAGATTACCAGTCATCTTTGGTAACTAATTACTAGAAGCCTGACCACTGAGGCTTTTGATTGTTACTTGAATTCCCAGTAAAAATAAACCGACGGCTACGATTCCAAATACACCTGTTCCCAAAGCAGCTATTCCTACTACTAATGTTCTAACGGCAGTGGCAATTTTGATCGCTAGCAAACTAGAAGAGAGCACTGGTTTATTAGCATAAGTTTCAAAGATTCCGATCATCAGAAAGTAAATCATCGTCGCAATCCCTCCTGCAATAATTGAGGCGAAAAAGCAACTAAGAGGAGTAACTTCTTTTTTGGCGGGAGCTTTAGGTGCAGAAGATTCTGGAGTTTCACTCATGATTCAACGTTGTGGTAAAGATTCAATGCACCAATTAGGTAACAAGGTAATAGTTAAAACCAATTCGCACACATTCACCCACATTGTAGTTAAGAATAAGCACTTATTGATAAGTCTCTTCGGTAAACTAAGAATTTGTTCGTATTTGGGCGCGATCGCCTATCGCCAAGAAGATAACCATTTAGGGATGACTGCTCAACCAAGAAATCTCCCAAGCAGATGGTTTAACTAAACTTGATAACCCTCATCAGCAGGAAGATTAATCCCTTTTGCCGCTTTGACAGCTAATTGATCACAACGTTCATTTTCTGGGATACCTGCATGACCTTTTACCCAGACAAAATTCACTTGATGTTGATTGCATAGATCCAAAACCAGTTGCCAAAGATCGGGGTTTTTCGCTTTATCTTTCTTGTTGCGCTTCCAACCATTGGCTTGCCATTTTTTTGCCCACCCTTTTTCGACAGCATCAACTAAATATTTAGAATCGCTATGCAAAGTAACCTCTGATTTTTCTTCGAGAGATTGCAACGCAGCGATCGCTGCCATCATTTCCATGCGGTTATTAGTTGTTAGTTTATAGCCACCAGAAATTTCTTCACGTTGATCATCTTTGATGAGAACTGCTCCATAGCCTCCTGCGCCAGGATTACCAGTGCAAGCACCATCGGTGTAAATTATAATCTTGTTGCTCATTGAGGATTTAGCTTAGCTAGTAAGAAAAGGTATTGATGGTTAAATTTGAAGTTAAATCTTGCTGGTTAAATTGCGAGATTTTATTAACATCTAGAGTAGTGAAAATTTGCGCAAGTTGATAATTTCTAAGGGAAAATCTTAAGCTTATAATTTGGCTGCGATCGCCACTATTGGTAAAGCCAGACCGAGAATTACATATACCACTCCCAAAATTTGGGCAGTTAAACCTTCAAAAACTCTGCCATGCTTCCCTTTTAGTCTTTTATTTTTCACACCATTCAATCCCATCCTAATCAAGATAATCCCCACCACAACCATAATTACCGTCACGAACCATTGAAACCCAGGATTCGCATTGAGGGAATTTTTGACATCTTCGGGAATTAGATATTTAAGTGCTCTCATAGCAGATTTAAAAAAGCTTGAAGCTTTCTTGTCGGTAACCCGTCGTATTTGCAGCTTGATGTTAACTAGATGGTTAAAATTCGTCAAGTCATATTTGCCAAGGTGCTGACACTCAATTCAAATCTCAAATCAGCAACGTCCTATTTAGAAAAGTCTGGTTTTTACCTTAAGTTTTCTCACTTACCACGAAAGTATAGAAACAATGAGCTTATTAATTCCCCAGGAATAGCTAAACAAGCGACAGCTAAACACAAAATCTATCAAAAAAATTTATGAGCGAACTACTCTATCAGCAGATTGGCGAATTTTATGACGCTTCTAGCGGATTATGGGAAAAGATTTGGGGCGAGCATATGCACCATGGCTACTACGGAAAAAATGGCAGATATAAAATTGAGCGTCGTCAAGCCCAGATTGAATTAATTGAAGAGCTGTTGTTTTGGGCTGGAGTGAATAACCAAGATAATCCTCAGCAACTTTTGGATGTTGGTTGTGGGATTGGTGGCAGTAGTTTGTATTTAGCGAATAAATTTAGTGCAGAGGTCACAGGAATTACCCTATCTGCCGTACAAGCATCCCGAGCTAAAGAAAGAGCAATTGATTTTGGATTAGAAGACAAGGCTCAGTTTCAAGTAGCTAATGCCTTGTCGATGCCCTTTGCTGACAATAGCTTTGACTTGGTTTGGTCACTAGAAAGTGGTGAACACATGCCAGATAAAGCCAAGTTCTTAGCAGAGTGCTATCGAGTATTAAAGCCTGGTGGCAAGTTCATCTTTGCAACTTGGTGCCATCGCGAAACTTCAGTTATGGGTGAATTGACGACGGCAGAAATTCGCCACTTAAAAGAAATTTATCGAGTTTACTGCTTACCTTATGTGATTGCTTTGTCTGAATATAAAGCGATCGCCGAGCAATGTGGTTTTAGCAATTTGAAAACTGACGATTGGTCAACTTCCGTTGCTCCATTTTGGGACACCGTAATTGAGTCTGCATTTAACTTAGATGCCTTAACTGGATTAGTAACATCGGGATGGAAAACAGTAGAATCGGCTTTATCCTTACAGTTAATGAGCAAGGGCTTTGAAACTGGTTTGATTCGCTACGGGTTGGTACAAGGGACAAAATAATTGTTTCTTGCGCTAAAGCTTGACTGCCTTGGCAATATTTTCAAATTGCCAAGGGCTGGAGAGAAAGGGTTAAATCCAACAATCTATAATTTCATGAATATCTAAGTGGTTTGGAATCGACAAATCTAGTTAGAGCTTCTACACCCAAAGAAAATTCTCTGAAGGCAAAAAGCGATCGCTTTTTAGCAATATCTGCTTGTTTTAATTGTTCTAGATACAAGTCAACTAAACTCAATATTTTCAAACAAGTAAGCCACAACTTATCAGGGATATCGATTTATTTAGAAAAGCTCATTGATTTTATGATTTTAACTATCCTTAACTTAATACTTCTCGCTTAAGGATTAATTAGAAACTTGTGATCACAAAATAGCAATATATTCAGTCTCACTTTTAAGGCTGATGTTCTTTGAACAATAAGTATAGCGATTGCTTCACTAATTAGTTACACCCAATAATTTATCTAATAAAGGTTTAACTTACCCTACCTCCACCTCACTGAAGGCTAAATATAGCAATCTTGCCTTAACTATATCTCAGTTAGCCAGTACCGCTAATTCACCTACAACCTTTCTCATATCCTCTAAAACACGAGCAACAGCTCTAAATCCAAACAAAGATTCTAAAAGATCTCGGTCTACTAATTTGCTGTTCGTTTTACCATTCAAAAGATTGACAGTTTCGAGAGCAAAGTCTTCAGCACTTTTAGCAATTGTGAAATAAGATTTGAGTTCTTTAGATATTCCCGTAGTCCCTTGTGGTTGGGAAACGATAGGCTTTTGAGCCAAAAGCATCTCTAAAGACTTCATGCTTACCCCACTACCTGTCGAAGTTGGATTAATCAGCACTTTTGCCGAATCGTA
>CALKUU010000167.1 GCA_937996665.1 uncultured Xenococcaceae cyanobacterium
CATTGGCGGTGCTACAAGAATGGATGAATTGTTAAGTCTACCTTTGTTTACCCAGGAAGGTAAAAACATTCCAGGTAGCCAAGTATTTGAAATCGAAGAAGGTGAAGCACCTTTATCCATTACCCATAAAGATGCTCAACGTACTGTTACGGTATTGGCAAAAAATAAAGGTCGCACGGTGGGAGAAATTGTTGCCGACTTAGAACCTAAGCTGATCGAAATGAAAAAAGAATGGGGTCAAGGATACGACTACAACTTTGCAGGGGAATTAGAAACCCAAGGAGAAACCTTTGGTTCAGCGGGGCAAATGGCACTAGTATCCTTATTCCTGATCTTCTCTGTCTTGGTAATTCAATTTAGTTCCTTCACTCAACCATTTATTATCATGTTGGCAATTCCCTTTGCCTTCATTGGGACTTTCCTCGGCTTCTTCTTCTTCCAAATTCCTATTTCTTTCCCTGCGGTGATTGGAATTATTGCCCTGACAGGAATTGTGGTTAATGATGCGATCGTCATGATTGAAACCATGAACAGCTATCGAAGCAAAGGTATGAACGTGCGAGATGCAGCAGCCAGGGGTGCAGCGGATCGATTACGTCCGATTCTAACTACCAGTATTACAACTATTGTTGGTGTGATTCCTTTGGCTTTGAGCGATCCAACTTGGTTTCCTTTAGCTAGTGCGATCGGCTTTGGTTTGGTTGCTTCTACCTTAATTGCTTTGTTGGTTATTCCTTGTTTGTATTTATTGTTGACCCCGAATAAGTCAGTAGCTAATGTTGTTTAAAGGAACGCGCGAGTTTACCCAGTCCCTTCTGCTTTCATCGGTAACTTCAATTCCCTGATACAGCATCATTTTTTCAATATCTCTCAAGCTAAGAGAGAAGCTGTAAGCCAAACGCAATGACTGGTTATTTCTGCTGGAAAACGATGACGATGATAGAGATTCTGTTTCATCTCTATATGATCTCATGCCTAATTTAGTCAATCTGACAGTGCCTTCAGAGGGAGAGACCAGATTAACTAATGCCAAGAGACGCACATTCAATCTGCTTTGCCAACAGACTCATAATTCCAGATCTTTGTAATTCTAAAAAGCCGAAATTCCATAATTACTGAAATTAAAGATTGCTGAGCCAGTTGCGGAGATCATCTTTAGTTTAAAAATCAAGCAAATCATCTGCAATATAATCTAACTGGGTAGAATCCAAAGAGTTGATTTACTTAGAGATGGAGGCGACCAGTAACTAATACTTTATGTAAGATTTATAAAGCATCTTATTATTATAAATCTTACATAAAAAAGCTTTTTGAAATATATCTGAATTATGCATTAAGATATTAGGCTTTTAATTAGAAAGCTTGTTTAATAGGCATAAAAAGTTCAGCTTATTAAAAGATAAAAAGTTAATTACATTGACTCATATAAGGAGAGTAAAAGTGGAATTAAGAGAAAGTAATGCTGATTTTATTGCAAAAATCAATGAAGATAATGACTTTAGTAATCAGCAAAAAAACATTAACTCATATAGAAAATTTATCCAGTTTTCACAATCCCAAAGTTATGAATTTAAGAAAGTTGAATGGGAAGCAATTCAATTCTCTATAGAAAAAGATGCAATATGTGAGGAGCAATTTTCATTACCAGCAGAAAAGTGGATAGGAAAATTTATAAACTTAGCGGAAATGTTATTTGAATATAGAGGAAAGATTGAGAAATATCTTGGACAGTTGCGAAATAACGTGGGCATAAAATGGAGTGGGACTGCCAGATTAACTAAATCAGCATAAAATAATGCAGAGGGAAACCAAAATCTCTATCATCGTTTTCCAGTAGGCATAATCAGTCAGTACTGATTAAAGATGCCAACAACCGATTGAACATAAGCATGAAGTTTATGGACTCAAATATGATCCCGAATATTTGATTGGGTGGGGGGGAAGCTAGAGGAGGCTGAGAGGGGATTAAATCCTTACAAACAAACTTAGCCCTATAATCAGCCTTGAGAACCTGAAAATCAGCCAAAGGGAAGAACTAATTGATTGGCAATTTACCACTGAAGATGCTAGGGGAAAGCTCAAGAATCTCTATCAATCAATTAAAACTTGTCGGTGTAATAGTTACTTTTCTCCTTTGATTTAAGTAAATAAACTCAAAAAAAGGTCAAGACAGACCTGACCGAAGAAACGTGGATATTTAATTCAGTAATTTCGTTAACGAAGAGTCCTAGCTACCTTTTACCAATACTATTCTTGAAGGCTGTTCTGTCATTCATCCGCTTGATGTAGTCAAGAATGATGGGATAAGGACTTAAATCAATTGGGAGCATCATAGGGACATAAGCCAGTATAGAACCCACTGCCACATCTACTACTGTAAATTCAGATCCTAGAATATAAGGAGTCTTATTTAGGATTTCAGACAAAGCAGTAAGTAACTTTGGTACGTCTTTCTCACGGCTGGCTTCGATAAACAATCCTGTGGCTAGAGTTGAATTAGCAAATAAGACCCATTGAGACCAAATACTTCTTTCTTCAAAAGAAACTTCAGGTTTATCGTATTTTTCTGCTAAGTAAAGTAGTATTGCGCCTGATTCCCAAATTTTAAAGGTATCATCCACAAGAGCAGGAACTTTACCCATAGGATTAATTGCGAGGTATTCTGGCTGCTGATGCTCTCCCACTGCCATGTCCAATAAGACAAACTCGTAAGGGAGAGACAACTCTTCTAAATACCACTGCACAATTGAGGCTCTACTTCTCGCCCCACCGTATAACTTCAACATCTTGACTCGCTAATATTTTGTTTACAGCTAATAACAATCTAGTTTAATTTGGCGCTTCAATATCAACAAAAGAGGCAAAATCAGGGTCTAAATAATCGAGAATCAAGGGGGGAAAAGTGCCAGAAACTCGATAAAGAATGAAGTTAGAAGTTCCCTATAGAGCTGGTCGTGATTTATAGACATAGGAGAAAAATAGCATCTTTTGAAGAAGGAAAATCTACAAATAAAGCGATCGCCAAAAAAGAGAAGAGAGGGAAGCGAATAAGCGAATAATCAGATAAATGAATAAGTGATTATTTATTAAGGCGATCGCCGAAATGAACTAAGCGAGAGCTTTAAGCCTGTGAGGAGAAAGCGGAAGGATCTTCGGAGAGGAGCTTAAAACCTTACCAACAAAACTTAGCTATAATCAGCCTTAAGACCCTGGAAAACGTCGATTAAGCTGACGAGGATCGATAGGGCGAGCAACAGTTATCCCAATTGAGTGGTCTACGTTATTCACATAAGCTTGTAGGTCTTTAGCAATTGTGACTTTACCAACAGGAGAAGCATGAATAAAACCAATTTGCTCCTCACTGATACGATAAACAAACCCTGTATGAGTAACATCCAATCCTGATAACCAAGGGTTTATCTTGACTTTTTACTTTTATCTTTTATTTTTGCAACACTGCCCTTTTTTTTGGGTTTGAGGGTGATGGTTGATCTATTTTGCGTTGGAGCCAAATGGTGATGACTGATAGTTCTTTTTTCGTGCCTTTGAGGTTGCCTGTCACTCGGTAAAATGTGCCGTACTCATTTTTATTATCTTCGATCGCTGAGGAGATAGACTTGAAGATTTTTATTTTGCTCAATTTTTAATTTGACAAAGCCATTTTTCCCTTTCTTTCTCTTAGCATCTATAGGAGCATCGGTGCTATTCAACCTGACATTACCAGACTTTTTTGTTGGAAAGAATTACGCTTCAAAAATTCTGGTAAAACCTTGCCATAAGAAGATTAGAGTCAAAACAAACAAAAAATTTAAAGCGACCTCATTTTCCAAGCCTGACATTATTCGAGATTAACTTAACCTAAAGTCCTGACATTTACTGTAACGACAAGATTTGGAAGCTTTCCTATTGTTAATGAAAGACAAGTTAATTCATTTATTAATCATGACTGCAACATTAATTAAAACCTCATTGAGTCGTCAAAAAGACTTACAGCAAATAATTGATTCCATGCTACTGGCATTTAGTGCCGATCCCTTTTTTCGGTGGATATACCCTGATGAAGAACAATATCTGACAAGTTTTTCTGGTTTTGTCCAACTTTTGATTAACGAACGTCTTGATATCAATTGTACTAAAGACGGTGAAGGGGCTGCTTTTTGGCTTCCCCCCGAGCAAGAATTAGATCTGGATGCTTTTAGTGCATATATGCAAAAAACTGTATCACCTCAAGATTTAGATAAGGTAGCTGCCGTATTTGCAGAGATGATGCAAGCTCACCCCCAAGTTCCTCATCGTTTTTTAGCTTTATTAGGAGTAACTACCTCAAAACAGGGTAAAGGCTATGGCTCGTCATTGATCGAACCCACCCTAGCAGAATGCGATCGCACCCAGCAAATAATCCACCTAGAAACCTGTAATCCCAGAAGCGCAGCTTTCTATGAACGTCATGGATTCGAGAGACAAAAAGAGATTCAGATTGCTGACTGTCCTGTAATTTACCCGCTGGTGCGTTATCCCAAAAATTAATTTAATACCGTTCTTTTAACCAGTTAATTCATACATAAGCACAAATTTTAGGAGAAAAATAATGCTGCTCAATGAACCCATAAAAAGAGATCAGCTTATTCTCGTCGATATCTGTCCCTACCCCAATTGGGCACCAGGATTTATTCAATCAACTTTTAATCGCATTCAACAAACCATCGTCTCTGAGTAAATATCCCAAAAATAACTACCCACTCTCTTTAAGAAAATACTGTTATGAATATTGCTGACAATCAATTCAACCCAGAACTAGATATCGATATCTTGACTATCCAACAAAAGAAACCAGAAGAAGGACAAAGTGCTCGCAAGTCTATATCTATCAAGAAGAAAAAATCTCCCTGGCCCTTTGTCGGTCTGGCAATGCTAGCTATTGTTGGTATTGCAGGCTGGAAAACTTTTAATGTCGGGGAAGATTCCCCTCAAGCAGCTTCATTAGAACAACCTACTCAAGCTGGTTTACCAGTCCAGGCAGTGCGATCGCAGATCAAACCGATTGAAGACTGGGTGTTTAATAACGGAGAAGTAGCCCCTGTTCGTTTTAAGCATCTTACTTTTCAAACCGCAGGCACAATTAATTATCTCAAACAAATTGAAGGCAGAGATTTACGAGAAGGAGATGTGGTTAAAGCAGGCGACTTATTAGCCAAAATCGACCAACGCAAACTTAACGCAGACATAACCGTAGCAACAGCAAATCAGGTAGAAGCAAGAAAAGGAATTACCAATGCACTGGCAAACCTACAACAAGCCCAAGCTGCGATCGAAGGAGAGAAGGCAAATTTAGCCCAAGCAAAACAGAATCTAGCCAAGACAAAAGCCGATCTGACTAAAGCGCAAACCCAGCGTAATTTTGCAGAAGTCGATTTTAAACGCTACCAAGAATTAGTAGCTGAGGGAGCATTGCAACGGCGGGAAGTAGAATTAAAAGAAAATAATTTTAAAGATGCAAAAGCTGACCTAGAAGCCGCACAGGCAGGCGTTAAATCTGCCGAAGGTCAGATTAGGGCTACCCAAGCTCAGATAGCAGCAGCCGAAAGTCAACTCTTAGCAGCTCAAACTCAGGTAGAAACTGCCCAATCTGGTTTGCAATCGGCAACTGCTCAACTAAATAAAAGTAACGTCATTTTAGAAGATACGGTTTTAACTGCTCCTTTTGATGGGGTAGTGGCATATCTTAATATCCGCGAAGGAGATTATTGGTCGCCAGAAGTGATTCGTACTAGCAATTATCAAGAAGTGGTGGAATCCGTGCCTATGATGGTCGTTGACCCGAATAAATTTGAAGTCAATCTGGAGTTGCCTGCTTTTGATGGGGCAAAAGTGCAACCCAATCAGATTGCATATATCGTTCGTGATGCAGATATGACCCAAGCATCAGTTAAAGGCTTAGACAACCAGAATTTGATTGACTTAGCACAGGCTAAAGGGACAATCTTTGCGGTCAACCCCGCCGTTACCCCTGGAGGCAGAGCAGTAAATGCCAGAATCCGTATCACCGAAGGTCAAACAAATCTCAGAGTAGGAGAACGAGTATCCGTTTGGATTACGACAGAATCCAATCCCCAAGCAGTAGTTGTTCCGAGAGGTTCTTTAGTTATTCGTAACCGTCAAGCTTATGCTTTTGTGGTTAATGAAACTGATAACACGGTGGAACAACGCCCAGTTGAGTTGGGAATTGAGGGGTTGGCTCATCAAGAAATTAAGGTGGGTGTGAGAGAAGGGGAGTTAGTGGTTACAGAAGGCAAGAATCGTTTGGTGAATGGTTCGTCGGTGAGATTAGTTGGCTCAATTAATTAACTGCTTAGGATTTTCAAGATGTGATAGCCATAACAAGATTTTTGCAAACTTTTCTCTAGCCAATATCTACTTTTTGCATCTTAGCGAACAGCAGTAGATTCCAAAGTTGGATAATCGGTATAACCACGTTCATCTCCGCCATATGTTGTCGCCTCATCAGCCTGATTTAGGGGTGCATTCAATTTATAACGCAATGGTAAGTCGGGATTAGCAATCCAAGGACGACCAAAAGCGATCGCTGTTGCTTTCTGGTCAGCGATAGATGTAGCCCCACTCTCCGCATCAAAGCCACCGTTGGCAATATATGCCCCGTTCCAAAGTTTCCGCAATTTATTATTTAAAGCAATTTTTTCGCCCGTCGCAGGAGACCAGGGTAATTGTTCTACAACGTGCAGATATGCCAATCCAAGCTGGTTTAATTGCTCGATCAAAGTGCTAAATGTATGGTCGGGATTAGTATCGCCAATTTCATTAAAGTCACCAGTAGGGGAAATTCTCACCCCAACTCGGTCAGCTCCCCAAATATCGATCGCATCAGCCAGAACTTCCATCAAGAATCTAGAACGATTTTCTGCCGAACCTCCATAGCGATCTGTTCTTTGGTTAGCAGCGTCTTGTAAAAATTGATCGATGAGATAACCATTGGCTGCCTGAATTTCAATACCGTCAAAACCTGCTGCCAGTGAGTTTCTAGCAGCTTGAGCATAATCAGCACGGAGTTCTTCGATTTCTTCTAGAGTGAAGGCTCGTGGCTTAGTCGATGGGTGCTTGCCTTCATAGGTAATCATTTCACGAGAGATGCCGATCGCCGAGGGGGCGGCAACAGTGCGATCGCTTGGCAGTAAAGACTGATGAGTTGCCCGACCTGAGTGCCAAAATTGCTGAAATATACGCCCTCCTTTATCATGAACTGCATCAACGATCTTTTTCCAAGCCTCAACTTGTTTATCGTTGTAAATTCCTGGGGCATTCATACCACCACTCCAATTATTGATAGCTGCTGATTCACTAATAATTAGACCAGCACTAGCCCTTTGACCATAATATTCTGCTGCATAACTAGGTTGTATGCCATCTCTATTGGCACGGTTACGACTTACGGGAGCAAGAAAAATACGATTGGGTAAATTATAACGACCGATTTTTACTGGTTCAAATAGATTGGAAATTGACATTTTGATTAGCCTTTTAAGATTGGTTTAATGGTATTTATGTAATTAATCTTGGTTTTTTTCTGATTTCCTTAATTTATGACTAATGACTACTGGCATAACGATATGAACCAGTCTGCAATTCTTCAATTAAAGACTTTCTTGATGGTTTCCAGCCAAATATTTCTTGAGCTAAGGAAGCAGAAACTCGCATATTACGAGTCATATACATACCGATCGCTCCAAAGCTAGATAAAGCTTCTTGGGGTGAGATTTTATCAAATGACTCTTCTACTCCGATCGCTGCTGTTACCGCTGCCATAAAGTCTTTGACTCCAGTGATTTGACTAACTGCAATGACTAAGCGTGGTGCATCTGGTGTTTGCAGTAAATGTAGATAAAGGTCTGCTAGATCGTCCACATGGATAAATGAAATCTCAGAATCATCTTTGACTAATGCTGCTCTTCCTCTCGATTGAACTCCCTGAATTGCAGCGAGAATACCACTACCGCCAGCACGTCCATACACCATAGAGGTGCGTAGAATATGAACGTGAGGAGCTTCAATTAGTTTGTTCTCTATGTCTGCTAAAGGCTGCAAAAAAGGTGGAACTTGTGTGGGGGAGGACTCATGGGCAATTTGAGCTTCAGTATCACCGTACATTGATGTGCCACTAGTTGAGATTAAACGGATACCAGCCTCTGCTGTAAGCGATCGCAAATTGTCTAAGATGGAAACTGCTTGAGCCACCGCTTCCTCAAAACTCATCCCTGGAATTTCTCCTCCTAAGGTTGCCGTATGGATAACTCCATCTACACCATTTATTGCCTTAGCAACCGCAGCAGTATCGGTTAAATCCCCAATCCAGGGTTCAATTCCACGAAGGGCAGCTTTTTGAGCCGATTTTTTTGAGCGTACCAATCCGCGAACTCGGTATCCATTTGCTATTAATCGTTCTGCAACGACAGAACCAATATAACCAGTAGCACCTGTGAGCAAGACTGTACTGTTGTGGAGATTAGAGATCGCAGATGTAGTTGGCAAAGAATTCGACATTGTAGTTAATCTCCGAATTAATAATTGAGAACTGAGCAAGCAAATTTATGCGTATGTGCCACGGATGGGATAGTTATTGGCTGGATTGCGAATAAACTTCAGCCCCATGATCAAAGTTTTAAGTTCTGGTCGGGTAAAGGGTGCATTAGAAATATCAACGATTTGAACTAAGCCCTTTTCGTTAACCACAAAAAGTCCAGGTTCGGCAAAAGGGCGATCATTTTCTTCTGGGGATCTGGGATGGGAAATATAAAGTCCTAGTGACTGCATCTGTTCGATGGATAGATCGTAACCAACCTCATAGTTCGGGTTGACTTGAGCAAGTTGAATACGAGCTTTTTCTATGGGGTCGGCAGAAACAGCAATAACTTCTACATTTAGTTCTTTTAGCTGGGGAATAACTTCATTGAGTTCTTTAAGATAGCTTGTACAAAGTGGGCAATGCTTGCCTCGATAGACAACAACAAGCTGCCATACACCAGGGTCGGAGTTTTGACCCAAAACCACTTTTTTACCGTTTACTGTATTGACCTCTATCTGGGGAAAAGGCTGACCGGCAAAGACTTTGAAAGATGACATTGTTGTACTTCAATAATTTTGTAATGAACACTATAAAACTTTTTGTAGTAAACACTATAAAATTAAAATATGGGAAAGTCAAGGATTTTTATAATGAACACTACAAAAAGGGTAGGAAGACCACGAGGATTTAATTGTGATGAAGCTCTAATGGCTGCGGTTGAAGTCTTTTGGACAAAAGGATATGAAGGTGCGTCTATCAAAGACCTAACCGAAGCGATGGGAATAAAAGCGCCGAGTCTGTATTCGACCTTTGGCGATAAGTTAAATCTTTACAAGCAAGCGATCGAACGCTATCTCTCTAATGATGCTTGCGCGCCGATGGTTGCCTTTGAAAGTGAGCCAGATATTCGCAAAGCTGTCCGTGCTTTTCTAGAAGCAGTAATTGATTATGCAACCCAAAATGAAAGTGGTACGCGAGGCTGTTTCTTGAGTTCTTGTGTTTCTACTAGTGCTGGAGAAGTTGAAGGGGTTGATGAACTATTGAAAAAGGCGATCGCAGAAACGGATGCTCGGTTAGCCAAGCGTTTTGAATTAGAGAAAGAGAAAGGTGCGCTACCAGATAAATTTCCCTCTCTAGAAAGGGCTAGTCTGATGTTCGATCTGCGTCAGGGGTACATTTTTCGCGCCCGTGCGGGTCTTAAAAAGAACACGATGACACTAGATCTAGATCGCCGTGTCAGCATTATTTTAGATTAGGGACTATCGGGGCTATGAAAGTAAAGCAATAGCGAGAATAACATTTGGGATCGCTTTTTTGTCTTTCTTACAATGAGAGATGAATATAAATAATACTTAAATGTAGGAAAATGGCAGCAAAATTACTATTAACATAAGCGATAACGCTTTGGAATTTTTAAAGCAAGCTACTGATAACCGCAGTGCCCATATCAACCAATTACCTTTAGAGAAAAAACGCAAACAGCCAACAGAGAAATTAAAACAAGCATATCGAGAACAAAACCAAGATCCTGATTTTTAGCAATCGATTAAAGATTGGGATGTGGCAGTAGGAGAGGGTTTATATGCAGTTCAAAAATCTGGAATATAATGCAATCATCCAGATCGAACTTATTAGTTTATGGTTCACCCAGGAAAATTAGACATAATTAGGCATTATCTTGAACCTTATTATCCTGGTTATATTGCAGTCATTGATATTGCAGCACTCAAAATAAGAAACGATCTTTTGGGTCATCTGATTGTAGACCAAGAGATTGAAGAATTAGAACAGATTATTAATCAATACATCGAAAAAAAAGAATTTAGTATCAGAGTTGGTGGTGATGAATGGCTATTATTTTTTCCCAATCATCCAGAAAAGCAACTTCAATCTATAGCTAATAAATATTCTAAAAAGGAAATAAAACTAACAGTAGGATGGCAATGCGAAGCCAAGGATAAATCAGTAATTAAAAAAACGCAAGCAACTAGAGATTCTACTTTATATCGAGGTTTAAAAATCTGTTATACATCTATCAAAAACAATAGCGAGATAGAAACAAAAAGTGAAATTATCTTTAATAATGTCAATTGTCAACTTGGATCTGATATGGTTAATTGTCCAATTAGTGTAATAAATATTATAGAAAAGCATAAAAAGAAAGCTTGGCAAAGTATCAATCTAAATCTGCCTAAAATATATTGTCCTTTCTGTCATCATCAAGAATTCAATTGGATAGATGGAGATACGAGTTTATTTGGAGCTTACGGAAATTGTAATCAATGTGAGGCAGAAGTATCATTTTCAAATTTTTGTCAGCTTGTTAAGTAAACACTATTTACTATGGATAAAATAAAAGAGTCTTTTTTCTTAAATCGTAAGTCAAGGGAAATTTACTCTCTCACTTTATGGTCTAGAAAGAATATTAAAGTTCTTAATTCACAAGAAGTAGAACAGATCATATTAGATAATTCTTCCACAGTATTTATTAATTATGAAAGAGATAATTTGACTATGCTTGCTGAATCAGAATTAGTATCTTTCTGGGAATCTGATCTAAAGAATCACATAGCAAAAAGCTATTGTTCTAGTCCACAAGATTTTGAACATGGTTACTGCTATATCGCCGAATTATGGAAAGGGAAATATGGCAAAAGAATATTAGTATTACATTATTTGCATTAAGTAGAGATCGCATGATGTTTCAAGAAGATGCATACGTCCAATCGTCAAACCTTGTGAAGACTTAATCTATTATGTTTTTACGAGCCATTTTTATTTCTAAGATTATGTTGAGTAAAAAAACAGTGATCGCCCGTATCAAATGCGATCGCGTCTAGTGAAAAGTAAAACGGAGAGTGTCAAACGTTCAGTCAGGTAAAACTCGAAGCACGAGTCTACTTACTTATATGCCCAGATTGATGTGGTGCATCAACTTCTTTAATATGTACCCAAGTTGCCAACCTTGCTCGGTGGGATAGTAATAGTAGAGGGAAATAGCTAACAATAGATTGTATTCTTTCGCTATCATCACCTAAACACTACAATCCCAAACCACATCGGTCTAAAGAGTTGAAGCCGATATTACTCTTTAATTCATAAATCGTTGTCCCATGCCGAATAAGAAAGGTTTTACTTTGCCTCAATTATCAACCGAACAAAGCCAGCACACTTTAACCCAAATTATCCTTTAGGAAAGTACGCATTTTATTGATAATAAATTCACTTTCCTCTTCCAAAGCAAAATGTCCTGTATTAAGGAGGTTGTAGTCGATATCCTTGACATCACGTTTGTAAGCTTCTGCACCTGGTTCTGGAAAGAAAGCATCATTTTTGCCCCACACAAGAAGCATTGGTGGCTGAGTATCACGTAAATACTGTTGCCATTTTGGATATTCCTTGACATTGTTTTGGTAATCGTAAAATAGATCTAACTGCATTTGATGTTGACCTTCACGAGCAAACTTCATGATATCGAGATTCCAACTATCGGGTAAAATACCTTCAGGATTTCGCGTACCATGAGTATATTGCCATTTAAGACCTTCAGCACTAAACACTTGACCAGCAATAGCGGCTTCCAACTCAGGATTATTTTTATTTTCCCAATATTTCATAATTGGAGCCCAACCTTCGGGGGATAAACCTTCTTCATAGGCATTGCCATTCATCACCACAAAACCTTTCACTTTCTCAGGGTGCTTAGTGGCAATCCGAAAGCCAATAGGTGCGCCATAATCTTGGATTGTCAGCACATAATTGTCGACACCATGCTGAATGAGAAATTTATCCATTGTCTCAGCGATATTATCAAATGTGTAGGTATAATCCTCGACACGAGGAAAGCTACTATCGCCAAAGCCTGGATAATCAGGCGCAATTAAGTAAAAATCATCTCCAAGTTTTGCTAGTACATCACGGTACATATGAGAAGAATGAGGAAACCCGTGTAACATAACTACCGCTTGCTTAGAAGGATTTCCAGCCTCACGATAGAAAATATCAAGACCATCTATTTTTTCTGTGCCGTATCGGACAGTAGTTAAGTTGTTTTTAGCATTAGACATATTTACTCCGACTGTAGAAAATAAAATTATGGCGATCGCAAAAATACAAAAAAGCTTGGTTAATTTCATCTGTCTAGTTTCTGTAACATGATTAGATTTAATTTGCGTGGTGCTGCTAAATTTCACTCAACAAACATCTAATACAACGTTGAAAAACTGGATTAATCACAATTAAGATTTTCATCATCGCTTTTTATTTTTTGCTGAGTGATCATTTAGTTCTTTTCTTAGGAAGCCAAGTTATCCAAAGCTTTTTTTACGCCAGTTTTATATTCAGGATCGGCTCGATCAAAATGAACTAATTGGCGTTCGATAATCTCTTGAGGGACTCCTTGCATGGACTCCGCAATATTCATGAAAAGACGTTGTTTTTCTGACTCATCAAAAATACGAAATAAATTACCAGCTTGGGTATAGTCATCATTACCTTGACGATGATCGTATCGAGCGCCGTCGCCAGAAATTTTTAGAGGAGGTTCGTTATACTTTGCATTTTCTATTGGTCCACCAACACTATTCGGTTCGTAGTAATGCTCTGGGTTGGGAATCTCATAACGCATCGCACCATCCTTATGGTAGTGATGAACAGGACAGCGAGGTTTATTTACAGGTAAATTTTGAAAGTGCGTACCTACTCGATAGCGATGAGCATCAGGATAAGAAAAGAGCCGTGCTTGTAATACTTTGTCGGGAGAAAAGCCAATTCCAGGAACAATGTTGGAAGGAGAAAAAGCCGATTGTTCTACTTCGGCAAAGTAATTGTCTGGATTACGATTCAATTCCAACACACCAACTTCTCTTAAAGGATAGTCTTGGTGGGGCCAAACTTTAGTTAGATCGAAAGGATTGTAGGGAGTCTTTTCCACATCACTTTCTGGCATGATTTGCACTTTTAAGGTCCATTTAGGAAAATCTTCTCTCTCAATTGCCTTATACAAATCTCGTTGAGAGCTTTCACGATCTTGACCAACAATTTTTGCGGCTTCTTGATTAGTCCAGTATTTATGACCTTGTTGAGTTTTGAGATGAAATTTTACCCAAAAGCGTTCGTCATCATTATTGATGAAACTAAAAGTATGGCTGCCATAGCCATTCATATGGCGATAAGACTGGGGGATTCCCCGATCTGACATTAAAATGGTGATTTGATGCATCGCTTCTGGCGATTGTGACCAGTAATCCCAAACCGATACAGAATTGCGCAAATTAGTTTGGGGATGGCGTTTTTGAGTATGAATGAAATCAGGAAATTTGTAAGGATCGCGGATAAAAAAGACGGGAGTATTGTTTCCTACTAAATCCCAATTTCCTTCTTCAGTGTAAAATTTAACCGAAAAACCGCGCACATCTCTTTCCGCATCGGCTGCCCCTGCTTCTCCTGCTACTGTAGAAAAACGAACAAAAACCGCAGTTTCTTTATCTATTTCTCCAAAAATCTTAGCTTTAGTATATTGAGAAATATCATTGTGAACGGTAAAAGTTCCATAAGCTCCAGAACCTTTAGCATGAACTACTCTCTCAGGTATCCGTTCTCGATTCTGATGTGCTAATTTTTCAATCAACTGATGATCTTGTATTAAGAGAGGACCCCGTTCTCCAGCAGTTAAGGAGTTTTGGTTATCTCCAATAGGATTTCCAGCAGATGTTGTTAAGTTGGGGTTGTGATTCATGACAATATTTCACTCGTTGTTAGTCTTAATTTTTTAGGAGGCTCATTCCCCGTTGAACGGCTTCGCGATCGCTAACTTGTTCAAGCCATCGCTGGACATTAGGAAATTCATCTAAATTTTTGAAATCTTTTGAATAGGCAGAAACCCAAGGAAAAATCGCCATATCTGCAATCGAATAATCTTGAGCGATAAAGGGAACTTCTCCTAAACGTTTTTCCATTACCCTATATAGCCTTGAGGCTTCGTTAGTGTAACGGCTAATAGCATAGGGAATCGATTCTGAAGCATGTTTAAAATGATATGCTTGTCCAAACATTGGACCAACCCCACCCACCTGAAACATCAACCATTGAATTACTTGATAGCGTTGAGTAACTTCTGAGGGGATAAAGCGACCTGCTTTTTCTGCCAGGTACATCATAATTGCCCCAGATTCAAAAACGGTATAGGGTTTTTTATCGACAGTATCGCGGTCGACGATAGCAGGAATTTTGTTGTTAGGATTAATTTTTAGAAACTCAGGTGCAAATTGTTCTCCTTTGCCGATATTAATGGGAATAACTTGGTATTTCCAACCTAATTCTTCTAACAGAATGGCAATTTTGTACCCGTTGGGTGTCGTCCAGGCGTAAAAGTCAATCATGATTAGTTTTCTTATGGGAAATTGAATGCAAGTTTGGTAACTATTCTCTAACTAGAACAATTACAGATAAAAATAATCACGCCAACAGACTACGTAGCATCCAAGCATTTTTTTCATGTAACTGCATTCGTTGAGTCAACAAGTCATCAGTTGGTTCATCATTGGCTCCATGCAGCAATGGGGAAAATTGAACGGGCAGTACGAACAACTGTTTCTTGATCATTTGTAAGCTGCTGAATCATTTCATTAGCATTTGGCACACCCGTTGGTTCTGGGGTTGAAGAAACTTTAATGGGACACATAACCATAAATAATTCATCCTTTATTTGTTGGTTTTATTGATTGCGTCCAGACATTACGCCACCATCAACATCCCAGATTGCTCCTGTTACCCAACTTGCTTTATCTGAAAGCAGATAAGCAACAGCTTCGGCAACATCTTCTGGTGTTCCTACTCTTCCTATCGGATGAAAGCTATTAAATCCTTGCAGAGTAGAGTGAACTTGTTCTTGGGGAATAAAGCCTTCATAAATAGGAGTTTCCACTACTGCTGGAGACACGGCATTGACCCGAATCTTATGTTGAGCTAATTCCATTGCTAGATGTTGAGTCAAGGAGTGTAGACCTGCTTTTGCCATTGAATAAGCAGAAGAAGGTGTTGCTGCTATAGCTTGTTTTGCCCACATCGAACCAATATTGACGAT
>CALKUU010000168.1 GCA_937996665.1 uncultured Xenococcaceae cyanobacterium
GGCATTCGCGCTCATCAAATTCGACTGGTTGGGGATCATCGCACCGAAGCTAAAGCAAATCAGGTGAATTGCTTCGACTGTTGGCTAGCAAGCTATAGTGAAACGCAGCATCGGGTGACTTGCTATCTGAAACTTCATCAAGCCGCAAATCACCAAGAGGACTATCATTTGCAGATAGAAATTTCTCAAGATCAGTGGTCACAACTTAAAAATCAGATTTTTCCTTGGCAGGTATATCTTCAGCCAGAGCGAATTATGGTTTTCGATCGCTAATTAAATTAAATCTGACCTTAATATCTTGAATTTATAGTTAATGTCGTTAAGTATTGCTCAACTATTTTTTGATTTCCAAACCGCGATCGCGCAGGTCGATAATTATTTTGCTTTAATCCTGTTGGGCTTCTGCTCTGGTTTACTCGCAGGAGTTCTTGGTCTGGGTGGTGGTGTTATCTTAGTCCCCATGATTAAGGCTTTGGGCTATAGCCCTGTGCAAGCAGTTGCCACTAGTAGCCTCGCGATTATTTTGACCTCGGCTTCTGGAAGTTGGCAAAATTGGCGCATGGGTAATTTGGATTTGAAGAAAGTCCTTTTTTTAGCTTTCCCTGCTATTTTCACAGCTCAAATAGGGGCTTTGGCTGCTCACCATGTTGATCCCTCAATCCTGCTATTGAGTTTTAGCGTCTTTCTCGTACTCAATATCTTCTTATCTCAATTTCGACAAAAGATTATTAATAGTTTTGCCAATGACAATAGTAGAGTTTCTACACCTAATCCTTTAATGGCAAGGTTGATAACTGGTTTACTTACTGGCTTGTTGGCTGGATTTTTTGGAATCGGTGGCGGTATTATCCTCGTGCCGTTGCAAATTATTTTGCTGGGGGAAGATATTAAGTCGGCGATTCAAATTAGTTTGGGGGTAATTGTCATTACTTCGATTTCTGCTTGCGCACAGCATTATCATCAAGGGAATATTTTGTTATTTGAAGGCTTATTTTTGGGTTTGGGCGGTTTGGTTGGAGCGCAAATTAGCACTAGGTTTTTACCGAAGATTTCTAGTCATCTGGTTAACTACGGGTTTAACTTTATTTTAGGGATATTAGCTGTTTATATTGGTTATCAAGCTTATATTGGTTATTCGATTCAGTGAATTTTTATACTTTGTGTCATTTCCTAATTAGTTGCTTGCTCAAAGAATTTCATGTATCTGTCAAAAAAACTTTCGAGGTGTCAAATTTTCACTAAGATGATTGTACTTTTTCTGTAGTGTCAAATAATTCTGTTCCAACAATAAATAATTCAAATGAAGTATGGACACTTCATTAGGAAAATGACTAATTAACTTTTTTTTTAAGGAATTTATCTCTGAAATAGTAAACAAATATTCAATATTTTCAATACGATCAAACTCAATTCTTTCAATATATTTATACCAAGGCAAAATATTAGAGGTAAAGAGTATTTGTGTCAGTTTTATATCTATTAGTCCTGATTTTAGGAATTTATTTAAATCATCTAAAAATATTAGTATTGAGATAAATTTACTAACAAAATCTTGAGAGAAAATTTGTGGTTGATAATTAGGTGATGGCTTAGATAAGTAGTGAAGTTCTGAAAGCTTAATTTTTCGATCACTCCACTTTCCACCATCAGGAAGTGGCTCATCAAAAAAAGCTTTTAGCTGTGACAAAACTTCGCTTCGATTCTGGGATAAAGGGTTACTAATCCATTGCTCATATACTTTAAGGCAAAAATCTTTTTTGCTTTTTTCATGAGTGATTATGGCTGTTAAGATGCTACCTGAGAAAGCACCAAATAAAATCGAAGCCAACAGATTAAAATCAAGATCCATTAATTAAGAGTGATTATTTATTATATAGAAAAAATTTTACCTATAATTACAGCTATTTTTGAAAGTGATACTTTGAAACGTATACATCAACTCATTTAAAATAATTCAGCTAGAGGAAATCCTTTGACTATAATGTTTCTTCTTTAACAAGACTAGATAGTATACACTTCGAGACTGACATTCAAATGTTTGCGCAAAACACTAAAAATAGCAGTCAAATTATTCATAGTCGGATTGCCCTTTGCTGATAACATTCTATGCAGACTTTTACTTGGCAAAGATGTTTCGTTTGCTAAGGTTTCAAAGCCAGTCGTCGCATTAACCAAATCTCTCAAAATTAATCTAGCTGTTTCTGGTTCCCCATTTAGAAAAAGAGATGCTGCTTCATCTAGTAATGCTTTGGCGAATTCTGGTTCTCTCTGAACCCTGGAGTTGATTGTCTCTTTAGACTCTCTAGTTATTGACATACACAATTTTTAGAAAATTATCAAAAGCCTATCCTACTAATCCATATCTCAAAGTGAACTCAGCGATAATCTTTTGAACAATAAAATCCGTGACATTGTGGCGATCGCCAATCAACTACAAAATTAGTCTCAATATTTAGGGAAATTACAAATCTATTTCCACAGTTTTGCGATCTAGATCAAAGGTTTTATAGTGCGAAGGATTACCTGTTCTCCTGCCATCGCAATACTTGACCTTCCGAGCAGAGATTTCCTTACAATCAGCTAGTTTCTTATCGCGATCGCTAGGGCAATATAACTCCAATTTCCATTCAGCATATCTGGTGTGAGTCTCTACTGAAGAAGTTACGAAATAGACAAAATTACCTTGGGATAGTATCTCTTTGGTTTGCCGATTATAGATGGTGTAGTCGATCTTATGCTCACCGTCTCTATTTCCGAGCTGGGTCAGGTTAAAATCATTTGAGCCTAACTGAGGCTTTTGATATTTGCGGGTAATCTTTTTTCCTGTTGAGAGATTGATTAAATCTACCTTGAGTTGCTTGCTTGGGTTTGTTTGGCGATCGATAAAACGTAAATCTCCAGTCTGGGCAATCCCCGACCAATAATTCCCAGGACAATCGCCTTCATACTTGACTAGATGACGGTGAAAAGTATCCTTAAGTTCGCTAAATTCAATATGCAAACCAGCTTCCTCATTTTCTGAGGAATTATTAGCAACTACTCGCGAAACAGAAGCAAGACTTAGAAACGCGAATCCAACACATAAAGCGAATTTGAGAAATTTCATCCAAATTGGCTGCGATAAATGGTGAGTATAAAACCTGAAAACTAAAAAGCTAGCCAAAAGCATTCAGCTAGCAAATTCCGACTAAATCATATTATAGACAAGCTTCAAAGCAAGATATTAGGTAGATTGCCTTTCAGAATGACTACAGTTCAAATTAGGCTCACTTAGCCTTACAGGTAATACAAGGACTAAGACTTAAGAACATTATTAATCGGTTAGTTTAAGTTTATGGGATTGGTTTTTTTGAAGATATAAAAATAACTTCGATTGAATAATATACCCTTTTACGTGAATATAGTTTTTATTTAAGGTGATTTTAAGCTTAGTAAAAAAAAGGGTTTGAAAAAACAGAAGCTAACTTTACCAGTTCATAGATTAGATAATCTTGCATAAAGATTAGATGAAGTTGTTTATTGAATTTATAAATTAATTTCGTCTGTGCTGAATAATCGACCGATTACTTCCTCTATAGGAGGATCGCTAACACTTAAATCGGCGATCGGTAATTTTGCCAAAATACGAGAAATACTGGTGGTTAAATTTTCTCTGGTTATTAGGTATTTAACTTGCTGCCCCTCAATCGTATCGATGTCCCCATATTCGGCTAAAACTTCGGGTTCAATTGGTTTGGATAACTCGATTGTTACTTGTCGATAGGGAGCAAATCGCTCCAGCAAAATATCAAGATTGCCATCATAGACTAACCGCCCTTGGTGAATTAACAACACGCGATCGCACAGAGCCGTAATATCTGCCATGTAGTGACTCGTCAAAATAACGGTGGCAGAATATTTTTGGTTATAGTGTTGCAAAAACTCGCGAACGGCAACCTGAGCATTAACATCTAAGCCCAGAGTCGGTTCATCCAAAAACAAGACTTGAGGATGATGGAGTAAAGCAGCGAGCAGCTCGGCTTTCATTCTTTCCCCTAAAGACAGCTTTCTCACTGGCTGAGTAAGTTTAGTTTCTAAAGAAAGCATCGAGGTTAGTTCTGACAGTCTCGCTTGAAAAACATCTTCAGGAATGTTGTAAATAGCCGCATTAATTCTCAGGGAATCTAAAGCTGGCAAATCCCAAAGCAATTGCTGTTTCTGTCCCATAACCAAACTAATTTTTTGCAAAAACTTGGCACGACGACGAAAGGGCACATAGTCAACTACTTTTACCTCTCCGCTGGAGGGATGAATTAGACCTGTGAGCATTTTGAGGGTTGTAGTTTTTCCTGCGCCATTTGCCCCTAGAAAACCAACCATTTCGCCTGGTTCAATCTGAAAAGAGACTTGATCAACTGCTTTAATTTGACGATATTGACGACGAAAGAAATGGTTTAAAGTCCCTTTAAATCCTGGTTGTTTGACCGCGACAGGATAGACTTTGCTGAGGTTCTTAACTTGAATAATAGTCACTACGTCTAAAACCAACACGAAGATGAAGAACTATATAAGACTAACCCGAACGGGATAAACAAGGACAAGAAAAAATTTAAGACCAAGAGCGTAATCAAAACTTGATTAGCTAGCTTTGAGACTTTGCGGCTATTTCCTTTTCCAAGTCATTTCGATACTTGATTTCAGATCCTCTTTTGGCAAAAAAATACTGAATATCTTCAAATTTTTGCTGCGAAACCAGTGTCAAGATTAAGGCTATCTAAACCTAAATTCGGTTTAATCGACAACTAATTATCCTTCGCAAATTTCCATATTCGAGGTTGAAAACTTAGATCAAGAAATGCTGAGATCAGCCAAGAATAAAGAACTTCCATATCTAACAAATTTCAATTCCTAGAGCAACAAAAAGGTTAAGCAAACCAATAGCCCGCATCTTAGTCAAACCAAAATTAGCAGTTTATAACTTCCCAGACTAACTTCACCCAAATACTTAATCGCAAGATTGTGGATATTTAAGGAAATATATTTATGAAAGTATTCAATTTTTTAGCGGCACTTTCCTGTGGATCAATACTTAGTATCTATGCCACTCAGATTATCTCAGGAGTCCAGGCTAATGCAGTTAATCCCAATTACAGCACCGACAAAGGTTTGGTTAGTTTTTCTAGTGCATCTAGCCCTAAGCAAACCGCAGCTCGTTTTGAAAAATTACTTTTAGCTAAAGGATTTACTATTTTCAACAAAATAGACCATGCTCAGGGTGCGGCGAAGGTTGGGGAACAATTAAACCCAACTGAAATCATTATTTTTGGCAATCCCAAAATTGGGACAAAACTAATGCAATGCGACCAAAGTGTGGCAATTGATCTGCCCCAGAAAGCTTTGTTCTGGTCGGATGAAGAGGGTAAATCATGGTTATCGTATAACGATCCTTTTTACCTCGCCAAACGTCATAATTTAAAAGAATGCGACGACGTTATTCAGAAAATAGAGAAGGGTCTTGGTAATCTAGCAAAAGCGGCAACTCAAGATAATTAATTTGTTGAGATGTTGGGGGAGTTCGGAGTTCGGAGTTCGGAGTTCGGAGTTCGGGGTTCGGAGTTAACTGGTCGGAACTTTTATCGATCAATATTAACCGAACTGAGAAATAATTTTTAGGTGCTTAGATTGTTAGAGAATGAGACTTTGGCGTGATTATTTACTGCTCGACCATGAGTATAACTACCGAATTTCTTCAAATCTTCTCTTAAAAAAGCATGTGATAATGATTCGGCTGTGACTCATGAGATTTGTAACCAAAGAATTGCCCATGGATAATGCGACCGTATCTCAACAAGAAGTTGTTGCTGCCCTAGAAGCTCCCGCTGATTTTGACTTCGATTTACCAGATCCAGAAGATAAGGGGATTGAGGAAGGAGCTTTTCAACATCAACTCGATGCGGTCTGGAAAATTTGCGATCGCTTTGACCTCCAGACTGATATTTGGCGAGGTCGAGTTCTAAGAGCAATCCGCGATCGCGAAAAGCAATTGGGCGAGGGCAGAGGAACAGGGTTTCTCAATTGGCTCAAAAATCGCGAAATTTCTAAATCTCAGGCTTATAACTTGATTCAGCTAGCCAATAGTGCCGATACCTTAATTGAGGAGGGGCAATTAGAAGTTAGCAGTATCAACAACTTTAGTAAAAGAGCTTTTATCGAGACAGCGAACTCCGCCCCAGAAGTGCAAAAGCTAGTCAGTGAAGCAGCCCAAAAAGGCGATCGCATTACAAGAAGAGAAGTAAAGCAGCTAGCGGACGAGTATACAGCTTTCACCTCAGAACTCCTACCCGAAGAAGTCAAAGACAAAGCCGCCGATGGCTCCCTGCCACCAAGACATCTTGCTCCCCTAGTCAAAGAATTAGAAAAACTTCCCGATCTTCATTTAACCGAGATCACCAAAGAAGTAGCCGAAAAACCTGATGTAGATACGGTTAAGCTAATGACCACTGAAGCTCGCAATCTAGCCAAATATCTTGACTCTGCCGCTCAAGTACAGACGATTAGAAATGGCAATGTCGAAATAGAAATGGCACTAGAAGAGGCGCTCAGGCTCGATTGTATTAACGTAGCCGCGGATCTAGTCAAACAAGCTACCAATATTGAGCAAATAGTCGGCAAACTCTATACCACTTGGCGGAGAATGGGCAAGGCTGTTGACCGCTTATATGTCGAAACTGGGGCTTCTAATCCTCATTTGCGATCGCTCTTGGCTTGTTTAGAAACTCTTTCTAAAGACACCATTGAAGTGAAACTAGATGATGCAGGCGAGACCATTGTTAGGCTGAAGATGATGACTAGCAGTAGCGAAGAACCTAAACAGTAGTCTTTCACAAAAGCCCTAGAACACAATAGTCTTGAGCTTTTATTTTTCTGTTTCTTAAAATCTTTTAATTTTTCAACTGGTTATATCTTTATAAGATCAATTTGTAAGTAAGAATTGAGAGTCAAAAACGCTTACACTTACCATTTAATAATTAAATGTATACTAGAAGAGTTATATGAGAAGTATCTTAAAGCCTGTCAAAAGCCCACTTACCAGAGCAATTATTGGGGCATCGACGATTTTATCTTTGGCAACTCTAATTTTTGCTCTTTGGTTTGGGATCACTGAAAGTAAAGAAGAGAAAACAAATTTTAAGCTAGGTGTTTATGGTTCTCTATTTGGTGCGATCGCTGGAGCAGTAGTTGGGGGACTGACTGGTTATGACGCTGGTAAAGGCTCCGCCAATAAAAAGTCGGGAGTAGTTGCTTCTAGCCAAGACAATGCATCTCAGGATAAAGTCTGGAAAGATTGGCGCAATTTCGTAGTTGATCGCAAGGTTCAAGAAAGCCAAGAAATCACCTCTTTTTACTTAAAGCCCCAAGACCAAGGAGAATTAACCGATTTTAAGCCTGGGCAATTCCTCACCATTAAGTTAGACATTCCCGATCAAGCTCGACCAGTAATCAGAACCTACTCTCTATCCGATTACGAGAATGGCAGCGGCTATTATCGTCTGTCGATTAAAAAAGAAGGCTCGCCTAAAGGGTTAGATGTGCCTCCTGGTGTTGCCTCTAATTTTATGCATGATCAAATCCACGAAGGATCTGTTATTCCTGCTAAGCCACCCAATGGCAAGTTCTTCATTGATATTAATAGTTCTACTCCTGCGGTGTTAATTAGCAATGGCGTGGGGATTACGCCGATGATCTCGATGGCAAAGGCTGTTATCAAAACAAGTAGCGATCGCGCAAGCGCCAACGGAGTTGATCGTCATGTCTGGTTTTTGCACGGAGCCAGAAATGGAGAGTATCACGCTTTTCGTGAAGCGATGGTCGACTTAGAAAAACAACACCCAAATTTGCATATTCACTACAAATACAGCCGCCCAAGACCAGAAGATGAAGGGCATTTTCATAGTCAAGGTTATGTAGATAAAGATCTAATTGAGTCTCAAATAATTCCCCAAATTCAAGAAATTTCTGGCAGTAGCAATGCTGAGTATTTTTTGTGTGGCTCTCCTAAATTTATGGATTCTTTGCGCTCTGGCTTAAGCGAGCTAGGGGTTGCTGAAGACAAAGTCTTTTTTGAGTCTTTTAGTAAAGGTGGCAAAACCAAGGGTGCTGCTCCATCTGCCCCAGCGGGAGAAAGTACTTCAGGAGAAGTCACGCAAGCAGAAGTTGTGTTTGCTGCTTCTGGAAAGATGGCAATTTGGTCGCCAGATCAAGGAACGCTTCTTGACTTTGCTGAAGTTGAGGGGATAGATCCTCCTTCGAGTTGTCGACAAGGGGTTTGTTTAACTTGCATGTGTGAGTTAAACGAGGGGGAAGTAGATTATCTAGAACCACCTACTACCGAGCCAGATGAAGGCAATGTTCTCATTTGTATCTGTCGACCTAAAACCAATAAAATCGTACTTAATCTATAACTGGATTAGTTAGGGAAAGCTTTTATAATCGACGATGACTATTTATTTCTACAGTACAAGAGAAGAGCCTTATGGCTGCTTCTCTAATTTTTCAGCGCATGGTTTTGAGCTAGATGGTTGCTGGTGGTCAACCAGTGAGCATTATTTTCAAGCCCAAAAGTTTATCACTACCGACCCTGACTGGTTTGAGCAAGTCAAAGCTGTTGAATCTCCTATGAAGGCAGCCAATATGGGTCGGAGTCGTCAGCACCCGATGCGAGCAGATTGGGAAGCGATTAAAGACCAAGTTATGTACCAGGCTGTTTTGGCAAAATTTACAGGCAATTCTGAAATTCAAAAAATTTTGCTAAATACCGATGAGGAAGAAATTATTGAAAAAGCTTTGGGAGATTACTATTGGGGCTGTGGGAAAGATGGTAGTGGGCAAAATAAATTGGGTCAGATTTTGATGAGGGTGAGAGCTGAAATTAAGCAAGGGAAAGCCTAACCCAAATACTTTTTCTTTGAGATTAAAGAACCGTAACAATTAAATTTCAACATCAAGCCGATAGCAATCTAGTAGATGTCTTCCCGCAGGAAAAGAACAATAACAATTACCTCGATCAGTTTAACTGATTGAGATTTTAGCTATCCTAGATAAAATATTTTGATTTAGTAATTGCCAAATTCTTAATCAGGTAATCTTAGGAAAATAGCTATGAAGACCGCGAAATTTAAGACCCAAACCCTGCAACCAAAAACAGCAACCTTGGTTTTAGTCGGGATGGTTTTACTCGCAGCGATTATCTCTTTGCTCTGGGCAGCGAGAGTTGGACAAATTGCAGATATTTTTGCTTATTTAAACTCTTTGCAAGAAAGTCCACCGATGTGGGTTGAAGCGCCCATGGCAATGAGTCATTTTTTGTTAGCACCCACGGTCATTTCCTTTTTAGTTGCTTTTGTGATCACCAAGATTTCTCCTCAACCTCAATCTTGGTCTCGCTTTTGTGTGGTGGCAATTTTGCTGGGTCTAACTGTTCGCTATCTTCTGTGGCGATCGCTCTCAACTCTCAATTTAAGTTCCCCTCTTGAGGGGACTTTTAGTATTGCCCTATTTGTTTTCGAGCTATTTACCCTCTTTAGTGTCAGTCTTCAGCTTTTTTTGATGCTGCAAGTTAAAAATCGGCAAAAAGAAGCAGACCGCCTTTCTCTAGATGTTGTCGAAGGTAAGTTTAGACCAAAAGTTGATATTCTCATTCCTACTTATAACGAACCAGAATTTATTTTAAGAAGAACTATTATTGGCTGTCAGGCGATCGCCTATCAACATAAAAAGATCTATCTACTGGACGACACCAAAAGACCAGAAATCAAGCAGCTCGCAACAGAACTTGGTTGTGAATATCGCACCAGACCCAATAATAATCATGCCAAGGCAGGCAATCTTAATTACACAATTCCCCGCACAGAAGGTGAATTCATTGCGATTTTTGATGCTGATTTTGTGCCGACTCAAAACTTTTTAGAGAGAACCCTCGGCTTTTTCCAAGATGACAGTGTTGCTTTAGTGCAGACACCTCAGAGTTTTTATAATGTCGATCCCATCGCTCGTAATTTGGGCTTAGAAGATATTTTGACCCCAGAAGAAGAAGTCTTTTACCGACAGCTTCAACCCATTAAAGACGGTGCAGGCAGTGTTGTCTGTTCAGGAACTTCATTTTTAGTCAGACGTAAAGCTCTTAAAGATATTGGTGGTTTCGTGACCGATTCTTTGAGTGAAGACTATTTCACAGGAATTAGACTATCAGCAAAAGGTTATCGCTTAGTTTATCTCGACGAAAAGTTGAGTGCAGGTCTAGCAGCCGAAAGTATTTCCGCTCACGCCACACAAAGACTCCGTTGGGCAAGAGGAACCTTGCAAGCTTTTTTTATTAAGTCCAATCCGTTAACTATTCCTGGGCTTAATCCCTTGCAGAGATTAGCTCATTTAGAAGGTCTCTTACATTGGTTTACTAGTATTGCCAGTGTTTATTTTCTGTTGATGCCTTTGGCTTATGCGTTTTTAAGAATTATTCCGATTCGAGCTACTAATGAGGAGATTCTTTATTTCTTTTTGCCTTACTATTTAACTCAACTAACGGTTTTTGCTTGGCTAAACTACCGATCTCGTTCTGCTATTCTGTCAGGGATTTATGGTTTAGTTCTGGCTTTTCCTCTGGCTTTTACCGTTGTCCAAGTCATGTTAAATCCCTTTTCCAAGGGTTTTAAGGTAACCCCAAAAGGGACAAAAAGCGATCGCTTTACTTTTAACTGGCAATTAGCTGCACCCTTGCTGATTCTGTTTGGATTTACTGCCTATAGCCTCTGGTCAAATTTGTGTGCCTGCTGGGTTGCCGAGGTTAACGGAGAGTATACTTACCAACTCGATAGTATCAGAGGTCTTGGTTTAGGCTGGATTTGGAGTTCTTACAATCTCATCACTATTGGGGCGGCTCTGTTGATTTTACTAGATGTTCCTAAGCCAGATGTGCACGAATGGTTTAACCTACGCCGAACAGTAAAACTAGAATTAAAATCTCCACTCTTAGATTCTCTAGGAGATTCTGAGTTAGTTGATTCGGGACTGGAAATAGAATCACAAACAAATCAATCAATAGAAAATCAGTCACCAGAACAAGCAGCCATATTTTACGGCAATACTACCCAAATTTCTGAGGGAGGAGTAGATATTTCTTTAACACAAAAAGATCTACCACTCCTCCCTCAACAAGCGATAATCCCTGCTGAATTAACTATTCTCGAAAATAACTTAGTTTTAGCTGCCGAAATTACTGACATTAACTCTAGTGACGAATTCTGTAGAGTGCAAATCCGTTTTAAGTCTTTATCTCTGAAACAACAAAGACAATTAGTCACTATGCTATTTTGTCGTCCTGGTCAATGGAAAACAAGAAACACACCGGGAGAGCTTGTTTCTATTTGGCTATTGTTCAGAATTTTATTACGCCCCAAAATCCTCTTTGATCGCAATCCCCAAATTAGTGCAATTCAAGTCGCTCAGTAGAAATTGCGAGTTACTCAATCTCCGATAGGATTTTAGCTACCTGAAATTAACCCTCTTCTGCCACTAGCCGTAGAGGCTTCTAAAAAAGTTTGTAAATGCTGGACATATTCTGAGTCTGCGATCGCGGCTAATTTAGAGATCGCAGTTGTAATCGGCAAACCCTCTTTATATAAAAGTTTGAAGGCTTCTTTAAGTTGTTTGATTTCGCTTGAGTCTAAACCCTTACGCTTTAAGCCAATCAAATTTAGCGATCGCACCCTAGCTGGATTTCCTTCAATCAACATATAAGGAGGTACATCTCGGCTAATTCGGCTCATCCCTCCAACCATCGCCATTTTGCCAATATGAACAAACTGATGAATCCCCAGCACGCCACTAATAATTGCTTGAGACTCGATAGTGACATGACCAGCCATTGCCACACTATTCGCTATTATCACCTGATCGGCAATCAAACAGTTATGAGCAACGTGGGAATATGCCATTAAGAGATTGTCATTGCCAATAATTGTCGCTTCTTCTGCCTCTGTTGCCTTATTGATAGTGACATATTCTCTAATTTTATTGCGATCGCCTATCTTAACTAAACTATTTGCACCCTTGTACTTCAAATCTTGGGGTTCTAAACCAATTGCCGCACCAGGAAAAATATGATTATCTTTACCTAGTTCCGTGCAACCATCAATCACTACATGAGCGCCTATTTTGGTATTCGCACCGATTTTGACCTGTTTACCGATAATTGCATAGGGATCAACCTGAACTGTTGAATCGAGTTCAGCGTTGGGATGCACAATAGCGGTAGGGTGAATTAATGAGCTAGCAGACATTTAATTTTGCTGTTTAGAAGATAAGAAATGAGGTCAAAAATATCCCGCAGTCTATAATAACGCTTCAAAATTGTCGACAATAACAATCAATGATAGTCAAAAATATCAATAATGTAGACTTGCTTAATCAATTAAGGAAAACAACATTTCTGCTTGAACTGCAAGCTTTCCGTCAACTTCCCCTTTACCCTGCATTTTAGCAATGCGGTTGCTCTTTAAGGCGAGGAGTTCTACGGTCATAATAAGTTGATCTCCAGGAACAACAGGACGGCGAAAGCGAGCTTTGTCGATGCCAGCAAAAGCAAAAAACTTTCCTTTCAATTCTGGTATCTGCATTAAAATGGTTCCCCCTACTTGTGCCATAGATTCAATCTGCAATACTCCAGGCATCAGGGGCTTGCCAGGAATATGACCAGGAAAATAAGGTTCGTTAAAGGTAACATTCTTGAGACCAACCGCTTTTTCTCTGGGGACGTATTCAAGAATGCGATCTACCAAAGCAAAAGGATAACGATGAGGCAAAAGTTGCTGAATTTGTTCGACGGTTAAAACAGGAGTAGTCATTGATTCAAGAATAGAAATAATAAATATTGGGAACTTAGCAGAATATACATAATTAAGCTCAAAGCAACTTTCTCAATTTAGATTTTGGGTTAAGCATCTAAACTATTCATAATTTTTCTAGCCAGTTCGACATGTAATTTGTGGCTTGCTTTATAGGCAATAACATGGGCTTGAGGAAATGAACCCAAGAGGCTAATATCCCCCACTAAGTCTAATAGTTTATGACGGGCTGGCTCATTCGTAAATCTCAAGGGAGGATTTACCCAGCCTTCGTGACTACAAATTAAGGCATTCTCTAAGTTTCCGCCCTTAATTAAACCTGCTTGCTTAAGTTGTTCAAGTTGTTCGGCAAAACCAAAAGTTCGAGCCGGAGCAACTTCAGTTGCAAAATCTTCTGTTTGAGGATTCCAACTATGCCATTGATTGGCGATCGCTGGATAAGGAAAGTCGATGCCATAGCTAAAGCGGGGATATTCAGCAGGGATAGCAGCTACAAAACTATCTTGCTCTTGAATAATGATGGGACACAGAACTGGAATTGATGAATCTAGATTTGGTGTTTGCTTAAGACGGGAATTTTGAATCGCCTCAATCCAGATTTTGGCAGAACCATCTAATAAGGGTATTTCAGCTCCATCTATTTCGATGCAAGCGTCATTTATCCCACTAGCAGCTAAAGCTGCTAATAGATGCTCTACTGTTCTCACTTTTGCTTGTCCAGTCGCAAGCTCTGTTGAGAGAGTAGTTTGACAAACCGAGTTTATTTGAGCTGGAATGATTGGAGATCCTGGTAAATCGACTCTGACGAAATATCTCCCTGCGCCGACTGGTGCAGGCAAAACTTTAACCTTAGTAGTAAGACCAGAGTGTAAACCAATTCCAGATATTTCAAATGCTGGTTGAAAAATTGTTTTCATCTATCTTCAAATTTAAGAAAACTAGTTTCACCAATCTTTTCTTAAAAGACATGGAAACATAGCATTAATATGGAACTTGATTTCGAATATGTAAAGAGCATTAGTCTAGTTAAATTTTTAAATGAAAGAGTTTCAGTATTAAGTGTACTACTGAGTCTTTTTCTATAAATGCCAAAATTTAAGGGTGAACAGCTAAAGCCATCCACCCTTAAAGGATCAAAAGATTGCGATCTTAGAACTTGAATGTAGTTCTTAAGGCACCAATGAAGATATCGCTATTATCATTATCCTGATTAGGACTAGATAGCCAAATTACACCAGGAGTAATGGAAACATTCTCATTAACCCTGTATTTGTAAAAAGCTTCAACGCGGAAAGGAATATCATCTTCAAAGTCTGCCTCACCACCGCCATCTAAATCAAACCCAGTTAGATAGGGTTCTGCACCAACAATAATGGCTCCTAGATTTCCTTCTTTTCCTAAATCTGGGAAAGCTAAAACCCCAGCATAGTTAAGAATTTCACCATCACCTTCTCCATCAACTTCAACGTCGGTGTAACCGAACCAACCACGAAGACTAATTCCAGAAGTGACATCCCATTGGAATTGACCACCAATAGAATTACTAATAGAGGAGTCTCCAGCTAAAGCGATTCCGCTGATACCGTCTAGACCATTCAAGTTACCGAGGTTAGTACCAGTATTAGCAAATAATCCACCTGCTTGAGTATCAAAGGTACGAATATAGTTGACGCCAAATCTCAAACTTTCAATGGGTTTAATGGCAATTTGCCCCATTGCTGAGTAACTACCATTAAAGAGACCGTTGCCATCAGAAGGATCACTGCCGTTGGGAGCAATATAACCAGCGTTAAGCGTGATTTTATCACCAATGTCATAACCCAAACCAATACCAGCAGAAGAGGCAGCAATACCCTGACGATAGAGAGGATTACGTTCAGAAAAAGCACCGAGAGCAGCATCGGCACCACCACCAGCGTTCAAACCATCATTGAAAACATCAGAATAGAAGTGATGGGCAGCTAGACCAGCCATTGCAGTAACTTTAATACCTGTATCAGCTACAGGAAAAACATAATGCAATCTGTCAATAGTGATGTTGTTGCCAGATAGACCGTCAAAAGCAAAACGACCCTCTCTAGTACCAGTTTCATCCTGGAAGGTATTGCCAATATTGCCCGCAGTTAGTCGAGTAAATAGTTTGTCTTTACCTGTAAAACTACTAACTAATTGGAGACGAACCCGATCAGTGAAAACTACTTGAGAGTCAACATCATCACCAAAAGCTTGAGCAAGAGTAAAGGCAACCTCACCTTGTAATTTAGTAGTAGTCGAAAACTGATTATCTTCGAGGAAAGCAGTTCTGCTCTCGATATCATCAACACGACCGCTTAAAGTTGCTAGTTCTGCTTCAAACTCTTGAGTAAGACGGCTAATAGTATCAATATCTTCGCGCACTACAGCCTCAGAAGAAGCTACCAATCTTTCAATTTGATTTAGGCAACTATTTAATCCGGCTGCAAATTCATAACGAGATAAAGCCTGATTTCCTCGATAGGTCTGATTGGGGAACCCAGCAATACAACCATAACGATCAACTAAACTTCTTAGCGCTTCATATGCCCAATCAGCAGGAGAAACATCTCTCAATTGATTAACATTGGTAACCTGTTCCAATGATCCAGTTTCAAGTTCATCTTGGCTTGGGGCGTTTGCTTCTATCGGATCAACAAACTGAAGAGAGTCATCGAAAGAAGGGGAACCACCAACTTCTTGAGACATTGCAGGGTTAGTTAACCCTAACAAAACTGAGCTAAACAAAACTGAGCTGCCTAAGACGGAAGCTCCTAACTTAATAAACATAGAAATCGTCCTCACACCTAAAAAATTGAAATTGATCTTCTTTAAAATCTCAAAAATACTAGTCTCAAAATAATTAAGTAAGCTTAATTACTTAACCTAAGATTGTGATAGTTTCTCAGAGAATCAAAAACCAGTTCAACTTCAGAAAATACCACTAAAATTTATCAACAAAATGTATTTTCAACAACATTTTCAAAAACTTTATTTACTTTCCTGACAATTTTTGGTTTTAAAGTCTTGAAATAATGACTTTGTTACAGAAAGTGAAAGCCCGCGAGCGGAGCGTGCTTTAGCCGTGGGATGAAATATTTTAGTTCTCTTGCGCTTAAGTAATAATCTAAACAAAAAAGACGCACAATCTTTATATAGCATGAGTTTTAGACATTGTATAATATAGGTATCTAAAGGTTGAAACACCGTCGCGCATCGTGAAAATTTCGGATGAAACAAGCCGACACTTTTGAGGGAAAAATAATTAGATGGTAGGGTAACGAAAACCTCGTAAAACATAGTGCAGTAATCGATTTAAGTCGGTGAATGAGTTAGTCAGCAAATCGCTGTAAACA
>CALKUU010000169.1 GCA_937996665.1 uncultured Xenococcaceae cyanobacterium
TTCTCCCATTTCGTCTGAATCTAATAAAGATAGTGGGTTAGGCGGAATAGTTCCTGATGTTAAGAGATCAAGTTTAGTCATAGGTTGAAAACCTGCTTCTTTGAGTGATGCTTGGTTATTTAAAACATCCTTAATTCCGATATGATTGCCAGTGCCCCACAATTCATGCTGTGATGATCTACGCAAATCACCATCAATTAGCAGAACTTTACGTCCTAGCTGGGAAATAGCTGCGGCAAGGTTAGCAGAAACAGTAGACTTACCTTCTCCAGGAACAGAGCTTGTTATCAAAATTACTTTAGGCGGTCTCTTTGATGTTATAAACTTCAAATTTGCCTGAATCATTCGATATATTTCGCTCGCATAGGAATCTGGCTCTTGTTGAACAATTACTCCGTTTCTTTCAGATCGCTCATTGAGAGGAACAACGCCTAAGACTTTGTAAGGTAGTTTCTTCTTAATCTCGGCAATGCTCTTAATTGTTCGATCTTGCATTTCTAAGGCAATAACGGTGAGATTTGACAACAGTAATCCAAGTAGGACACCTAATAGCATCAGCGCCATTTTACCTGTTGTACCTTTCTTCGGTGCGATCGCCTGTTCGATTATCTCTGCATTTCCAGTTTGCTTATTCTGAAGAATTTGTAATTCTTGTTGCGTACTTAAGAGGTTTTCATAAGTTTTACGGGCAGTTTCTACCTGTTGATTAATCTCTCTTTCTCTTTGTTCCAATTTTGGCAACTGCTGTGCACGCTTCAAATAAGCTTGCTGATACTGATAGGTAGAACTAAGCTGCTGCTGTAAACTCAATTCTTCAATTTTGAGATTGATAAATTTCTCTAAGGAGTTTTCTTGGAAACGATTACTTTGAAGAATTCCATCGGATACTTTGACTCGACTGCCAACAGCACTAGCTATTTGTCTCTCTAGTCCTTTGCGAAGATCTGCCTTTTTCTCTCTTAGGCTTAAAACGCTAGGGTGACTGTCTTTAAATCTTTGTCTTTCCTTAGATAATTCTGTTTCCGTATTTCCCAATTCACTTAGAACACTCTGCACAGTAGGAGAGTTACCTAACTGGTTTATGGAAATTGCTTGTTTTAAATTTAAGCCTAATTGCCTTTGCAAAGTAGCTGTTTGTGATTGAGTTCCTTGTAATTTTGAACCAGTATCAGCAATTTGACGGTTTAGAAGACCTAATTCGGAAACAAGAACTTTTTTCTCTTCTTGAAGATCGACAATACTATGTTTAGTTCGAAATTCTTGAAGAATGGATTCAAACTGCTTTAATTTTTCTTCTACTTGAGGGATTTGAACACTTACAAAGCCATCTGCGGTTGAAGTTTCTCGCTGATTGCTACGGATTTGTTCTTTGATATAAACATCCATCAAAGTATTGACGATTTGAGATGCTTTAATTGGATTTGAATCTTTGTAGGATATCTCGATAACATCACTACCCCCTAACAATTCAACCTTTAACTTCTTACTCATGTCTTCAGGCGTTAGAGGGTTGCCTTCATCATCAGTTAATCTGAGAATTTCAATGGTTTGCGCGAGAATAGGCGCTGCGGTAATTATTTCTTGCTGAGTTAATAGCGGGGTCTGATTATTAAGAAAGGTTTTAAGCTCACCTACTCCTTGTTCGAAATCGAGCACACTACTTTTTTGTTTAAAAAGTATCTTCCCTTCGGCTTGATACTTCTCTTCCAAGAATTTAGTAGCTGTAAAAGCTCCGCCTACTGTCAAAAGAAAAACAGCTAGTGCTGGTTTCCAGCGTCTTTTTAACTTTTGAAGGTAAGTCATCAACTCAATATCAGTCGATTCTCGGGAATCTTTACCTCCAGGGATTGGATAACGGTTATTTTGCTGAGAATCACCGCTATTGTTAAGTGAGTATGCCATAGGTCAAAATTTATTTTCTAATTAGTTATATTTATTCCGCCAATTATTCCCTTTACAGAATTTTATAATCTATAAAATCAAAATTGAGTTTAAAGTTTCAGTAAAGATATCAGTAAAAGTAAGAAAGAAGACGAGAAGTATTTGTAATTGACTGAACTAAAAATAAGAGTTAAATACTAAATATTAGTTCTTCGTTTACTACAACAAATAAATAATTGAATTCTTATTGAGAAAAGAGAGTATATTGAATAACTTATCTTCTTGTAACATTATACTATTAGTCAAACCCTACTGCCCAGTATTGTTCTATGATCATTTTTTTATTTTCTAGTTAAAGTCCTAATTATATGTAATTTTTAGACTCTAGTATGTGATTTGAATACATAGGATAAAATGACTTAGTATGTTTCTAAAATATTGATTTGATGACAGTATTAGAAGGCTCCTCATGAGTGGAACTATCTCAATCGTATTCCGTCTTCACAGGTTAGTAATAATGAGTTAGTTTTGTGTTTTAGACATTTCTGCTTTGTCTTTTCCCTTTTATAATTTACTTTTTTGGGACTCTTCGATGAACCGCATAAACTTCTGGTCTATTTTTAGTATTAAAACTATTTTGGCAATACAATTTGCTACATTTGTATGTATTCCTGTTCAAGTTAAAGCTGCCCCAGAAACAGTCGTTGTTAGTGGTCAATCTGGGGGAACAATTAATAGTAAAAGTTGTGGGTTTGTATCAACTAAACCGAGTTATAGCCTTTCATTATCTAAGCGTACTGATTATTTGCAAATGTCAGTAACAGCAGAAGGTGGACAGCCAACTCTTCTGGTTATAGGACCCAAAAAAGATGATAGCTATTGTATTCTAGGTGATATAAATGCTGGTTTGAAACCTGAAATATCGGGTGTTTGGGAAGCGGGAAAATATGAGGTTTATGTTGGCGATCGCTATGGAGAACGACATCAATTCAAACTAGATATATCTGCTATTAAGAAATAGATCCTAATTAAGAAACAAACCTAGGTGATTTCTGAAAAATAATATAATCACCTAGTTAGCTAACCACCATTGTGGTATAAATTTCAGAATCTATGACTTGGTAAAATAATTCTTGTCAATCACCCTAGTTTTCAATCTGTTGTGCGGAAACATCGATTGCATCAACATCAATGGTTCCGGGAGGCGTTATTCGTGAGAACTCTCCTTCCCTTATTTGTAATGGCTCACTGCAACTAGGGCATTGAAACTCAGTATTTTTAAATCCAGTGAATTCGTAATCACATACTGGGCATTGATCTTGGATGAAGTTTGATTTAAGCCACCACTTTGCAACCCAAAAAATAACTACAGGGGCAAGCAAAGATAGGACGATTAGAATTACAAAACCATTAATAATCCAACCTAGACCAACAGATCCAGCAAGTAGGGCAAAAGCAATTAGAGTTAGCCAACAACCTAGCCCAGAAAAATCATACTTTAATAACCGATTAAAACCTTCATTCACGATCTTAAGTTTGCTGCTGCGTTATGGAGATAATTTAAGCTTAAACCAAAAAAACATACTAGAACCTTTCGCCAATACCAAAGTGAATACGGGTATCACTATCATCATTGATTGCATAATCAACTCGAATTGGGCCAAGCGGCGACTGAACTCGAACACCTATTCCATAACCGAATCCACCTCCAGGAAGGTTTCTGATTAGAGAAGGTTCACCAGGGACATCCGCATCTGTGCCCAAAACAGTTCCATAGTCAAAGAACAGCGCTCCTCCTACAATTTTGAAAAGAGGGAAGCGATATTCGGTGGTGGCTTGAAAATAACTTCTGCCATTACCAACTTCTCCTTCTGCAAACCCTCTAATCGAATTGCTGCCACCAATTACAAAGGCTTCGTATGGTGGCAAATCGCCGATAACTGTTCCCGCTTGAATATTAAAAGCAAGTGCTTGAGGTCCATCAGAGAATTTAAGTAACTTAAAGGGAATATATTGACTATAATTCCCACGAACACGATTAAATAGGATTGACCCAGAACCAAGTGGCGCAGTTTGCTCAATTCCTAATCGCAATAAGGAACCTTTAGTTGGTTGCAAGCGATTATTCCGTTTGTCTCTAGTTGCACCTAAGCGGAAAATAAATAGGTCATCTGAGCCGCTATCACTAAATGCTAAATCTTGGCTGCCATCTTCTTCGCTAGAAACAGGGGAAAGATCTCCATCTGAATTTCTGATGCTAACTCGTTGATATTGAAAACCTGTGGAAAGAGTCCATTCCCCGCGCTTAAAAGGATCCGCCGGTAGTGGTCGAGAAAAGTTAACTCCACCTCCTGTACGAACTACCCTGGGGCTATCATCTCCGTTTTCAGTACTGATATCATTATCGTCGCCATCAAAAACCAAAGAAATAGAACGACGACGGAAAGCATTGACTGTGTAAGAAGTTCTAAATGGATCGCCAGCAATCCAAGGATCTGTGAAGTTGACGTCAAATAATAGTTCTCTTTCTCCAAGTTGGATTTCAGTTCCTAGAGTTTGATTATTTCCTCCTAAATTCTTTTGTTGGTAACTAACTGTTCCAAATAAACCACTGGAAGAACTGAAACCAGCCCCGGCTGCGATGGAGCCAGTACTGTTCTCAACTACATCAACATTGACAATTACCTTACTAGGGTCTTTGCCAGGACTGAAAGACAAACGGACATCTTCAAATATGCCCAACCCAAATACTCTTTGTAGATCTCTTTGTGCGATATCTCGTTTGAATACATCCCCTGATTCTAATTCAATTTCACGAGTGACTATAAAGTTGCGAGTTCTTCCTTCTGTTGCTTCGTCCTCTTCGTCGAAAAATCTAACTTGAATGTCTTCGATAACTCCTTCGGCAACAACTAAGACAACTTTCCCGTCAGGAGTAACTCTTGGAGAACCAACGACTTGAGCTAATTCATAACCGTTCTCGGAATACCATTCGTTAACTTTTTTAATCCCGTCTTGGAGATTTCTTAAGTTGAGAATTTCTCCGTAGCGATCGCTAAATATCTCCTCAATCTTTTCTGGAGGCAGTGCTTGCGATCCACTATCAGGAGGAACGGTTTCCACTACAATCTGATTTAGAACTGGATTGGACTCTACTGTAAAAGTTATTCTTACCCCTAATGGAGTATCTTCTGGGGTCACTTCAATGTTTTGAAAGAACCCAGTAGCGTAAACAGCATTGATATCTTCTTGTAGTTGAGAACGAGTAGTTGTCCTTCCTGGCTCAGTATTGATTGTGCGATAAACAATATCTTTTAGTTCTTGATCTGCCCCAATTACATCAACTTCTGCAACTAAAACTCTTGGCTCTGGTGCTCCTTCTGAACTGGCTGGGGAATTTTGATCAGGATCTCTTGTTGGTGCATTAAAGGGAGTGGTGGGATTGCTTTCTGTATCTGGTGAATTACTAGAAGGTACTTCTTCTGAACCGACTGGATCGTTACCGGTTGGGGAATTCGATGGAACAGATGGCTTGATTTCTGTTTCTGAAGAACCAGGAGAAGGTGTATCGATTTTCGGCCGATCTGGCGATTGAGGTGTCTTAGTCTCTGGTATCTTGGTCTCTGGGATATCGGTCTCTGGTGTTTTCAGCTCAGAATCATTTGGCTCAGATCGAAATAATTCTGGTTCAGGATTTTTTGGCTCTAATGAAGGTTTTTGGGTAACTAAATTAGTATTGGACTGAATACGATAGGGCTGATTTTGATTGAGAGATTTAATCGAGGCAGATGAAGCGAGACCTTGCTCAATTTTCTCCTGTTCTCTAAATATATCTAAAGTTGGTTTCAGACCTGAGAGATCAGGGACAGGATGAGAAATCCTATGTTGTGGTAGTACCTGCTCTGGCAATATTCTAGAGGAAGAAATTTCTAATCTACGACTCGAAGCAAGAAAGTTCCTAACCTCGGTCTCCTGACTTGCTACAGAGAGAAATTTGAGTTCACTTGTTTCCGCTTTGATGGGTAAAGCAAAATTAAAACCAATTAAAGTTAATAAGACAGATACAAAGGTAGAAGATAGACGCACTTTTTCGATCCCCAATTTTTCCACACACCCAATTAAGCAATCAATACTTTAGCATTGTTCTTCAACTATTGAAGATTTAGATTAAGTTAATTAATCTGAGTTCTTAATTTCTTTTTTAGAGACAATGTTAAATAAGCTAGCTAGAAACTAACTAAATTAACAGCAGTGACCAAAAACCATTACTTTTTGTTCCATTACTAGCTCAAATAACTATTTTCAATTTTCTTAGCTGGAATAATTCCTGATTTCTAAGTAGATACACTAATGAAAATGGTCGTAATCAATTTGCCTGATCAATTGTAGCTAAAACTCGAGATTGAACTTGAGAATAAGCTGACTCTACCGCTCCTAAATCTTTTCTAAATCTATCCTTGTCCATTACCCGAGCTTGTTCATCAGTTTCATTTTGATCCCATAGTCGACAAGTATCAGGGCTTATCTCGTCAGCGAGAATTATTGATTGTTGTTGATCAAGCCCAAATTCTAGTTTGAAATCGACTAAGGTAATTTGGCAACGATTAAAAAATTCTTGGAGATGTTGATTGATCTTGAGAGCCATTTCTTTAAGAATATCCAATTGCTCTACAGTCACCACGTTTAAGAGGAAAATGCGATCGCGAGTTAAAAGCGGATCTCCCAAGTCATCATCTTTTAAATAATATTCCACCAAAGGGTTATCTAAAACAGCGCCTTCTTTTAATCCAGTTTGTCTCGATAAACTTCCTGCTGCGATATTACGGACAACTACTTCTAAGGGAATAATTTTTACAGCTTTTACCAGCATTTGGTTTGAGCTGGGGCAGTCTATGAAATGCGTGGGGATTCCAGATTTTTCCAACGACTTAAATAAAGCAGCGGCAACAGTACAATTAACTTCTCCTTTTCCTTTAATCGTGCCTTTTTTTTGAGCATTAAAAGCAGTAGCATCATCTTTATAGACAGTTAACAAAATTTCTGGTTTCTCTGTGGGATAGAGAACTTTAGCTTTTCCTTCATAGAGTTTTGTTTTTGTTGACATCAAAATTACTACTCCTAAGCGAGTCTTATTCGGTTAACAAGAGGTTAATTCAAGTTTAAGAAGAAATTAAAGTTAAGATGAGTTAATATGGCTAGATTTGATTTGAGCATGTTCTAGCTTGCTTAAACTTCAGATATCATTAGACTTAGAAACAAGTAGGCAGTTTTAGTTAATAAGGATTTTCGGACGTGTAAAGTCATTCGTCCCAATGATTCTATCTTCAAAAGTGCATTATTTTCACACAAGATTTTGCCGATTAATCTTTTAGTAAACTATGGTTAACAATCAAGACAAAGATAATTTTTTATATCCGCGGAGTCCCTACCATGGAGAAGTTAAACCAGAAAATTTAGTATTTAATGCTAATTTACAAGAATTTGCTCACAAAGTAAGTTTTATTTGCAACTTAGAAACAGGTGGAAAACTACCTACCAAGGAGGCTTATAAACAAATTAAGTCATTATGGAAAGAATTAAAACGTAGCAAGAAAGAACTGAATATCGGTAAATCTAGTTTAGATGGAAACAAAGAATCTTAATTAATTTGGGTTTAAGTCGTAGTTGACAACGGATAGTTGTTATCCCATAACTATTACAAGATAAACCTTCCCTCACAAGCAAAAGATGTCTCGTTCCAAGGCTTTACAGTATTACATTTTAACTCGTCTGCTTTTAGCTCCTTTGATGCTAGTTACGATCGCTAGTATTGTATTTTTATTGCTTCGGGCAACTCCAGGAGACCCCGCTGATGCGATTTTAGGAACTAGGGCACCAGAAGCCGCCAAAATTGCCCTAAGAGAGCAGCTAGGTCTAACTAAGTCCTTGTGGGGTCAATACCTAGATTATTTGGGTAGTTTATTGCATTTTGATCTAGGTAGTTCTTTAACTAGTAGGGGCTTACCCGTTTGGGATGTAATTCAGCAATATTTTCCTGCCACAGTGGAATTAGCTTTTTTTAGTATGTTAGTTGCAGTCCTAGTCGGCGTAGGTGTAGGCGCCCTTGCTGCGTCTAAGCCAGGGACAATATTTGATATTTTTGGACGATTATTTGGAATTATCACTTATTCATTGCCCTTATTTTGGATGGGAATGGTTTTGCAACTAATCTTGTCTGTCCAGTTGGGTTGGTTTCCTTTAGGAACCAGATTTCCAATCAACTTGAGCCCGCCTCAGAGTATTACTGGTTTGTACACTCTCGATAGTTTACTGACTGGGAATTTCGAGTCGCTGGGAATTTCCTTGTACTATTTAGTTCTTCCTTGTGTAACCTTGGGTGTTTTGCTAAGTGGTATTTTTGAGCGGATTGTCAGGGTGAATTTGAGACAAACTCTTAAGGCTGACTATGTAGAAGCCGCCAGGGCTAGAGGGATAGCTGAAAATACAATTCTCATTTCGCACGCTTTCAAGAATGCCTTAATTCCAGTGATTACAGTTTTAGGTTTAACTTTTGCTGCTTTACTTGGTGGAGCTGTTTTAACAGAGGTGACTTTTTCTTGGCCAGGTTTAGGTAATCGGCTATATGAGGCAATTTCCTTGAGAGATTATCCTACAGTTCAAGGGATAATGGTGTTTTTTGGAATTATTGTCGTATTCGCCAGTATCGCGATTGATCTGATCAATGCCTATATTGATCCTAGGATTCGTTATTGAATACTAATCGGTTTAAGAAGAGGGGTTAGGTTAGTTAAGGTCGGCTTAATTAAAATAGCAAATTTTAATTATAAAAAATGGGTTCTGAAACTCAGAACCCATCAAGAATTTTAATTAGTATTAGTTTGGATTTAATTCAAACCTTCTGCTGTGTCAGGAGAATTAGCTAGTTCAGCTAATCTTTCTTGCTGATCTTGAGAAATACAAGATTCAATAATGTGATCGATGTCTCCTTCTAAACAATTTGCCAAACTAAAGTTTTGTCCTAACCGATGATCAGTAATCCGATTGTCCTTGTAGTTGTAAGTTCGAATTTTTTCTGACCTTGCTCCAGTACCCACCTGCGATCGCCGCATCGAAGTTACCTCTGCTTGTTGCTCAGCTAACTGAATCTCATAAAGCTTTGCTCTGAGGATTTGCATTGCTCGTTCTCTGTTTTGTAGTTGCGATCGCTCTTCCGTACAAAAAATCCTAATTCCTGTGGGTCTGTGAATCAAATCTACTGCCGTTTCTACTTTATTGACGTTTTGTCCGCCAGCCCCACCAGAGCGAGCAGTTTTCATTTCAATATCTTTAGCATCAATTTTCACTTCCACATCGTCAACTTCTGGCATAATTGCCACAGTTGCTGTAGAAGTATGTACTCTTCCTCCAGCTTCAGTGAGAGGAACTCTTTGTACCCGATGCACGCCAGCCTCAAATTTGAGTTTACTATAAACAGAACTTCCCTGAATTTCGAGGATTGCTTCTTTAACGCCTCCCATATCAGCAGTCGATTCGCTTAATAACTTAACAACCCATTTTTGAGTTTCCGCATAACGAGAATACATTCTAACTAAATCGCCAGCCCAGATACTTGCCTCATCTCCGCCAGTTCCGGCCCTAATTTCTAACATGATATTTTTATCGTCGTTAGGATCTTTAGGTAACAAAAGAATTTTTAGCTTGTCTTCTAGAACAGGAATTTTTTCTTCCAGCTCAGCAACTTCTAGGGCTGCCATTTCCCTCATTTCAGGATCGCTAGCAGATTCTTTAAGGATTTCTTTAGCCTCTGTCAACTCCTCGGAGACAAGCTTCCATTCTCCATAAGTATTAACAGTTTCTTCTAGAGAAGAGCGTGCTTTTGCCACTTTTTGCAGTTCATTAGGATTAGTAGCAATGTCAGGGTCTCCTAATCGACGAGTCAACTCTTCAAAAGTGCGCTCTACCGATTTCAGTTTGTCCAACAAATAAACTTCAGCCATAACGAAAAAATTCCTAAAAATTGAAAGCCAAAAAATCAATAATCTAAAAATCAATAACCCAGTAGCTAAAATTTTTAACTACTGGGTTAACAAACTAAACCAATCGACTATTTTTTAGAATCAGCGCCATCGGCATCTGCATTAGGGTCAAGCATGCCATATTTACGCAAGAAGCGATCAACCCTTCCTTCTGTATCAATAATCTTTTGAGTCCCTGTATAAAAAGGATGATTTCCTGACCATACATCGACATTGATTTCTGGCTGAGTAGAACCTACTGTCATTACTACTTCGCCATTACAAACAACTTTAGCGTCAGGATACCAGGTTGGATGAATATCTGGTTTGGGCATAATAAAAATTCCTTAGAGGATTAAAAACAACTGCTATAAAAAAATTATCGTTTAGAGAATTGAGGAGCTTTACGAGCCTTATGAAGACCATATTTTTTACGCTCTTTACAGCGAGGATCGCGAGTCAAATATCCTTCAATTTTAAGAGGCTGTCTGTTATTAGGATCTTGTTGACATAAAGCTCTAGCAACGCCTAATTTTACAGCGTCAGCTTGACCAGTAAGACCACCGCCATGAGCATTTACCAAAATGTCATACTCATTTTCAAATCCCAAGGTCTCTAGTGGTGCCTTGAGAGATCCAACATACCCAGCAATTCGATTAAAGTAATCAGCTCCAGGTTTTCCGTTAACAACTACTTTTCCTTCACCTGGTACTAGACGAACTCTGGCGATCGCAGATTTACGGCGGCCAGTACCCCAGTAAACAACTTTATCTTGGCTATCCATAATTATTTAGCTCCTTTAGGAATTGTATTAATATTCAAAGTCTCAGGTTTTTGAGCATCATGGGGGTGCTGATCGCCCACATAAACTTTAAGCTTAGTGAAAAGTCTGCGACCTAAAGTGTTTTTGGGCAACATACCTTTGACTGCTTTCTCAATAATTCTTTCGGGAATTCTGGCTTTTAATTGATCAAAAGTTTCTTCTTTCATCCCCCCTGGTCTTCCAGAGTGTCGTCGATAAAGCTTTTGCTCATTTTTTCTACCTGTTACCGCTACTTTTTCAGCATTGATAACAACGACGAAATCTCCTGTATCCATATTTGGAGTGAAGGTTGGTTTATTCTTTCCTCTCAAAATCATGGCAATTTCAGAAGCTAGGCGACCAAGTCGCTGATCAGCAGCATCTACCACAAACCACTTTTGGTCGAGAGTTTCTTTAGTTGGTAACGGGGTTTTAGTCATTTTCTTAATAATTTAAGGTAATTCAATTTCTCTATAAATCAGTACAATTCAAGGAGTTAAAACATAAGTGGGTTGGGTGTCAAACCAAATCTTGGCAGGAAATGGAAATAATGAATAGCCAACTCTTAAAAGACAAAGTCCTTTGGCTGGTGCCGAATACTTGACCTGCTCCCGTTGGCGATTTTGCCACAGTTCAGTAAAGCTTTGGGGAGAAATTTTTCCTCTTCCCACCTCTACTAGCAGTCCAACCAGCAATCTTACCATGCCGTACAAAAAACCATCAGCTTGAATCTCCAAGTGTAAGAAAGAATCTTGGCGATAGCATTGAACATCTTGGACATCGACCCATGAGTGCTTTCTGTCTGAACCTGACTTCCTGAAAGCCGACAGTTCATGTCTTCCTACCAAAGACTTTAAAGCCTTTTCAATAGCCAATTCATCTAGAGGGACATGATAGTAGTGCCAAACAAGATCATCAAAAAACAAGTTAGGCAACTCATTAGTATAAATTGTATAACGATAGCGCCGCCATTCAGCGGAAAAACAAGCATGCCAGTCAAGTGGTACTTCCGAAGATGCCCTGATTAAGATTCCTTCAGGTAACCTAGCATTAATTATTTTTGCCCACTTATGAGGCGGAATAGGACCTAAGTAATTAAAATGTGCTACCTGAGCTGCGGCATGGACTCCTGAATCAGTTCTGCCCGCACCATATACTCTTACGGGCTTACCAATTACTGAGGAAATAACAGCTTCAATTTCGCCTTGAACTGTACGACCAATGGGTTGTCTTTGCCAACCATTGTACCTAGTGCCTATATACTGAATTACCAGAGCTATCCTTTGCGACGATGGATTTTTTGATTCTGAATGATTCGAACTCATCTCAATTAATCCATCTGCGCTTGATTACACTAACTCGATAATAGCCATTTCTGCGTTGTCTCCACGACGACGCTTAGTCCTGACAACACGAGTATATCCACCTTGGCGATCGCTATAGCGGCTATTGACCTCAGTAAACAACTTGCTAACCAAGTCTTTATCATAAAGATAGCTAAGTGCTCTTCGTCTTGCAGACAAAGAACCGTCTTTAGCTAAAGTAATCATTCTATCTACTTCGCTACGAACCGCCTTAGCACGGGTTTTAGTAGTTTTAATTTGTCCATGACGGATGATTTGCGTTGCCAAAGAACGCAAAAGAGCCTTTCTCTGATCGGCTGGCAACCCGAGTTGTGGGACTTTACAACGATGACGCATAATTTCCTAGTTTTTTATATTAGCTTTTACCTGATTTTTCCTGAGGCAAGGTAATGCCTAGGCGGTCTTTGAGAGCATCAATTACTTCATCAGCAGACTTTTGTCCGAAATTTTTAATCTCTAACAAATCCTCCTGACTGTAGTCCAACAAATCAGCAACAGAGTTGATTTGCGCTCTCTTTAAACAATTGTAAGCTCTAACAGAGAGCTGTAGTTCTTCGATCGGGATTTGGCTAGTAGGATCCTCATCTTCTTGAAATTCTTCTTGAATTTCTTCTAGTGTTAGATCCTTAAGCGGATTGAACAAATCGACGACAATACTTGCGGCCTGAGACAATGCTTCTTCAGGCTTGATACTTCCATTTGTCCAGATCTCCATAAAGAGTCTTTCTCTAATTGAAGCATTATCTAAACGGCTAACCTCAACATTGTAGTTAACCTTTGTCACAGGCATGAATACAGCGTCAATCTGTAAGAAGTCTAACGAACTAGTATCATCCTTCCCTCTTGAAACCGCCTTATACCCTTTCCCTTTCTCAATTTTAAACTCCATTTCCAATGAAGCTCCGTCCGCCAAAGTGGCAACATACTGATTCGGGTCAATAGTTTCAACTCCCGTAGGAAGAACAAACTGATTAGCTGTTACCGTACCAGGTCCGCTAGCAACTAGCCTGCCAATTTCAGCTTGACTAGTATAGCTTTTGAGGATAATCTCTTTCATATTGAGAATAATCTCTAAGACATCCTCTCGAACTCCTTCGATAGTGGCAAATTCATGAGTAGCAAATCCAAAATGATGTTCTTGCTTACTTGAATCCTTAGCCATACCACCACCAATCCTGATAGCAGTAACAGCCGCACCTTCAAGATTAGATAACAATACTCTCCGTAAAGAATTACCAAGAGTTATGCCCTGACCCCTTTCTAGAGGCTCGATAACAAACTTGCTATATTGATGCTGATTTTTCTGCGTTTTAGACTCTACACACTCAATCTGGAACTGTGCCACAGATAGCTCTCCCTTCAACTTTTCATCAATTAATTAGCGCTTCAGCGATAGATGGTAACAACTACTAGCTTCTATCTATTCAAAAATTAACTAATTTCTTTATACTCTTCTTCTTTTGGGTGGACGACATCCATTATGAGGAATTGGAGTAACATCACGAATAAGGGTGATTTCTAGACCAGCCGCTTGTAATGCTCTAATCGCCGTTTCGCGACCAGCCCCAGGACCACTTACCATAACCTCAACTTGGCGCATTCCTTGATCCATTGCCTTTCTACCAGCACCATCAGCAGCAGTTTGAGCAGCAAAAGGAGTACCTTTTTTAGCGCCCTTAAAGCCACTAGAACCTGCGGAAGCCCAGGAAACTACATCTCCCCGAGTATCAGATATGGTAACGATAGTATTGTTGAAAGTGGACTGAATATGAACAACTCCATTAGGAATGTTCTTTTTCTGCTTTCTAGCACCACTTTTTCTTTTCGGTTGAGCCATTTTTTCCTGACTGTTTAAGTAATTAATTTAGATCGGGTTTATTTTCTTGTCGCTTTCTTTTTCCCTGCGATCGCAAGTTTCTTCCCACGACGAGTACGTGCGTTAGTTCTTGTTCTCTGACCACGCAAAGGTAATCCCATACGATGGCGACGCCCACGATAGGTGCCGATATCAGCTAATCGCTTGATATTCATAGCTTCCCATCTTCTTAGGTCGCCCTCAACCTGATAGCTATCTTCGATAAAAGCGCGCAACTTCGATACATCTTCATCAGATAATTCTCTAACTCTAGTATCAGGATTTACCCCCGTAGCTGCTAGAATTTTCTGAGAACGAGATAAACCTATTCCGAATATATAGGTCAACCCAATCTCTACGCGCTTATCACGGGGAAGATCAATCCCTGAAATCCGTGCCACTCGCTTGATTCTCCTTTATTAATTCAATGTTACTAATACAATCAAATACTTAATGCTATGGTGACAGCTAACCTTGACGCTGCTTATGCTTCGGGTTGGTACAAATCACCATAACTCTGCCGCGTCTTTTGATGACACGACATTTATCACACATTTTCTTAACTGATGGTCTAACTTTCATGCCTATCTGCTGGCAACACTGCAAGCTTATTATTATATTTAATTTTTGACGCTATGTCAAAAAGGGTTGTCAAAATAAAGAAAGAATTACTTATTCTTCAAACGATAAGTTATTCTTCCTTTAGTCAAGTCGTAAGGGGTTAATTCTACCTTGACTCGATCGCCAGGTAGAATTTTAATATAGTTACGACGTATTTTTCCTGAAATATGAGCTAAAACGTTAAAGCCATTATCTAGATCGACCCTAAACATGGCATTAGGAAGAGACTCTGTTACAGTGCCTTCCATTTCGATTAAATCTTGTTTTGACAATTGAATTGTCCTCCCTATTGAGGTTGTTTGTTCAAATAAGCTAGCTATTGGTTAACCACTGTTTGCAAAGAACTAGTGACTTCTTTCATTTCAAGATTGCCATTAACCGCTTTTAGTAAACCAGAATCGGTATAGTAACTAATTACGGGAACAGTATCCTGATGGTAAATTTCTAAACGACGACGAATGGTAGATTCATTATCATCCTTTCTTTTTCGCTCTAATAATCTTTCGACAAGTACCTCATCTGGAACTTCTAAATTGATTACATAGTCAGCTGTAAGAGAAAGTTCGGTTAACAATTTATCCAAAAACTCAGCTTGGCTTACATTGCGGGGGAACCCATCAAGTATCCACCCATCTAAGGCATCAGTTTCTTGAAGACGTTCTTTGATAAGATCCAAAATCAATTCATCGGGAACAAGTTCCCCGCTATCCATGAAATTTTGAGCCTTTTGCCCCAAAGAAGTTTGGTCTTGGACTGCTGCTCTTAGGATATCGCCAGTGGAAATATGAGGAATAGAATATAGCTCAGATATAATCTTCGCTTGAGTACCTTTTCCTGCACCAGGAGGCCCTAAAAAAATTATTCTTTTCACTTTAAAATTTGTACTCCATAAATGAAAAAAGCAGGTAGCCACCAGAAACAAACAACTTAAGTCACAAACAACTTGGCTATGGCTATTTTCGCGACTACATCTTGTAAAACAATAAATAAGAATAAGTTACTTTATTGCTTGACCATTCCTTCATACCTTTGCGAGATCACATAGGTCTGAATTTGCTTAGCTGTGTCAATTGCTACACCAACCAAGATAAGTAGGGAAGTAGCTCCAAACCCATTAAAAGTCTGAACTCTCGTGGCGGCCTCAATTAGGCTTGGTATGGTCACCACAATAGCCAAGAAGACGGCGCCTAAAAGAGTCAAGCGATTCATAACCTTCTCTAAATAGGCACTGGTCGCTTTGCCTGGTCTGATTCCAGGAATAGAAGTTCCCATCTTTTTCAAGTTTTGGGACATATCTACTGGGTTCATAATCAAGGATGCGTAAAAATAGCTGAAAAACAGAATTAAGAGAGATTGAAAAGCGATCGCTATCCAATTAATCTCACCTCTGAGCGGAGTCACCGCACTAGCAAACTGTGCCAGTATACGACCAAAAGCGCTATCTCCATTAGCAAACTGTGCGAGGGAAGTTGGTAAACTTATCACTGCAGTTGCAAAGATGATGGGCATGACCCCACCTTGATTTAGCCTAAGGGGTAAATAGCTAGTTCTTTCGCGGTAAAGTCTACGCCCAACCTGTCGTCTTGCCGATATAATTGGGATTTTTCTCGTCCCTTCTTGAACAAAAACAATTCCAACAATAGTGACAAGAAAGACCAGAATTAGGATTACCACTTGCGCTACAGCTTCACGACCACCACTTTGAGCAAACTCAATTGTATTGCCTAGATTTTTGGGTAAAGTAGCAACGATATTAATAAAAATCAGTAACGATGCACCATTCCCAATTCCACGTTCAGTGATAAGTTCAGAGACCCACATTACGAACATAGAACCGGCAGTCAGAGCTAGAACAGTTTCTACAACAAACCAGATTCCTGGATCGACTGCATAAGGTCTAAGCAAACCGATTGTTAAACCAGTACTCTGAAGAATTGCCCAACCTAAAGCAACATAGCGAGTAATTTGCGAAATTTTACGTCTTCCTGCTTCACCCTCATTTTTCTGCAAATCCTCTAAAGCAGGAATAGCAGCAGTTAGGAGCTGAAGTATGATAGAAGCATTAATAAAGGGCAAAATGCCAAGAGCAAATATACCTAAAGCAGATAGTCCGCCACCAGTAAAAATATCTAAAAAGCCTAAAACAGGAAGATTTTGAACTGCCTCCGCAAATCTAGCTCTGTCGATTCCTGGTACAGGAATGAATATGCCTAAACGAACTAATACTAGAAGACCAATAGTAATAAGAAGACGACCACGAAGACCGGCCGCTTGGGCCATTTGTAAAAAAGTTTCTTGTGCTGACGGTGTTTTATCCCGAACCATTAAAAGACCACCTCGATGATCGATAGAAAATTAAATTAAATTGTTATTAGGTGAAAATCTTATATTGACTTACCTTTACACTTTAGCAGTTCGCGATGTGATAATCACGAAAGGCTTGTCTAGATTAGGACTTGGCTACTTGGAAAGTAACTCACAAGTTCCTCCAGCGGACTCAATTTTTGATCTAGCCCCAGCAGTAAAGGCAGCCGCTTTTATATTGAGAGAGACAGAAAGCTCTCCATTGCCCAATATTTTTAGAGGTCCATCATTTGTAGTTATAATTCCTTGCTCGATTAAGCTCGCCAAGGTAACTTCAGAGCCAGCCGATAAGGAAGATAGCTTGCCAACATTGATGATGGTGTAAACCTTTTGATTTACCAAAGTGAAATGCTTAAGCTTTGGTACACGGCGATAAAGGGGCATTTGACCACCTTCAAAACCTGGCTTAGTTCCTGTCCCAGAGCGTGATTTTTGACCACGCATACCAAAACCACAGCTAGCTCCTTGACCAGCGGAAATCCCTCTTCCTACACGTCGCTTACGTTTCTTAGAACCTGTTTGGGATGCCAACTCATGTAATTTCATTTATACTCTCCTAACTGTAATCATAATTTTGTACAGTAATCTCTAAGCATACAAATGCTCTAAGGGAACTCCTCTTTCTTTGGCTACTTTCGAAAAAGTACGTAACCCACTAAGGGCATCAACAGCAGCTCTTGCATTATTCAGAGGGTTATTTGAGCCAAGTTGTTTAGCTAGTATATTTTTGATTCCTGCAAGTTCCAAAACTGTACGAACAGCTCCACCTGCGATTACCCCAGTACCTGGTGCCGCAGGACGCATAAATACTTTTGCTCCTCCAGAGATCCCATTTGATACATGAGAAATTGAATTTGCCTTATTGAGAGAAACCTCAACCAATTGTTTTTTGGCATCAGCGACTCCCTTGCGAACAGCACCGATAACATCAGCTGCCTTGCCAACACCAACACCGACTTGTCCTTTCTCGTTGCCAACTACTACGATCGCTCTAAAACTTAGTTTTTTACCACCCTTGACAACTTTGCTGACGCGACGAATCTGAACGACTCTCTCCTGCCAATTAGAATCTTTCTCTTTGGAACGACCCTTTTTGCGAGATTTATTATTTTTTGCCATAATCAATAATCAATTAATTTAGTAATGTTGCCACGCTTAAAATTAAAAATCTAACCCAGCTTCGCGAGCCGCTTCAGCCAGAGCCTGAATTCTTCCGTGGTAAAGATTTCCACCACGGTCAAAAACTACTTTAGTTACACCTTTAGCCAAACTTCTTTCCGCTACTAACTTCCCAACGGCAGTAGATGCATCACAAGTTGCTGTGGTGCTAACACCTTTCTTAATATCAGGGTCTAAAGTTGACGCAGCAGCAAGAGTATTTTGAGCCACATCATCAATAACCTGGGCATAAATATGCTTGTTTGAACGGAAAACTGCTAAACGAGGACGTTCTGGAGTTCCGTTTACTGATTTACGGATGCGCTTATGGCGGCGAGCAACTGAATCCTTACGAGTTAATTTCATCTTACTTTACTTACCTGTCTTACCTGCTTTACGTCTAACTTGTTCTCCAAGATAGCGAATTCCTTTACCTTTATATGGTTCAGGTGGTCTTACCGCTCTGATTCTAGCAGCAACATTTCCTAAAACCTCTTTGTCAATACCGTTGACAATTACCTCGGTATTTTTCTCGACAGCTACCTGAATACCTTCTGGCATTTGCATCTCAACAGGCTTACTATAGCCAACGTTAAGAGTAAGTTTTTGACCCTGGGCTTGTGCTCTATAACCAACACCCTGGATCTGTAACCTTTTTTCGAATCCTTTCGATACACCTTCAATCATATTCGCAACTAACGTGCGAGATAATCCATGACGTTGGCGGGCTATGCGAGAAGAATTTTCTGGTGATACTTTAACGGTTGAATCGACCTGTTCTACAATTATCGCACTGGGTAATTCTCTTGCTAGAGTTCCTTTTGGACCTTTAACAGTTACGTGACGACCTTTGATCTCCACTGATACCTTAGCTGGAATTGGAACGGGTTGTTTACCAATCCTTGACATGAATAATTACTCCTTATAACTACCAAACGTAGCAGAGGATTTCTCCTCCAACTCCTTGACGACGAGCTTCTCTATCAGTCATAACACCGTGAGAAGTAGACACAATTGCTATACCAATTCCACCAAGAACCCTGGGGATATCTTTGCGTTTGGAGTAAACTCTGAGTCCTGGTTTACTAACCCTTTTTAGTTTACTTATTGTAGGTTGACGATTTTTTCCGTGGTATTTGAGAGCAATATCCAGGTGCTTATGAACACCTTCTCCTGCTTCTTCGAACTCACCGATGAAACCTTCTTCCTTAAGAACCTTAGCAATACTACGAGTGATTTTCGTAGCTGGCACTTTGGTTGTTTGATGCTTGACCATACAGGCATTACGAATGCGAGTCAGCATATCTGAGATAGTATCGTTAGCTGCCATTATTCCCTTTTGTTATCTCCCGATTGTAATAACGTTAATTTTCACGAAAGGGCATTCCCATTTCCTTTAACAAAGCACGCCCTTCCTCATCGGTATTGGCGGTGGTCACGATGGAAATGTCCATACCCCGAATCTGATCAATCGTGTCATAGTCAATTTCAGGAAAGATTAATTGCTCTCTGACACCCAAGCTGTAGTTACCTCTGCCGTCAAAACTTTTGGGGCTAATGCCACGAAAGTCACGAATGCGGGGTAAAGCTAAATTAATCAGACGCTCGAGAAATGCATACATTCTCTCTCCGCGCAAAGTAACCATAACGCCGACAGGCATACCTTTACGTAATTTAAAACCTGCGATCGCTTTTTTTGCTCTGGTTACTACAGGCTTTTGACCCGTAATAATCGATAACTCATTAATTGAAGATTCTAAAGCTTTAGCATTTTGAGACGCTTCGCCTAAACCACGATTAATAATTATTTTAGTGACCTTTGGAACTTGATGAACGTTACCGTAGCTAAACTGGTCTGTCAACTTAGCGACGATTTTGTCTTGATAGGTCTTTTTCAGTGTAACTGTCATATGTTTTATCCTTAAGTATTTTCCTGGGCTTGGTCAGGAATTCGGTCATTTAAAGTCTATTGACAAAAAGCTAGTCGAGAATTTCTCCAGTTTTTTTGAGAATGCGCACTTTTCGACCATCTTCAGTAACGGTATAACCAACCCTACTAGCGACTTTTTCCTTCTCGGAATAAAGCATGACATTGGAGCTGTGAATAGGAGCTTCGTAGGTAGTAATCTGCCCGGACTCGCCGTCTTGCTGAGGCTTGACGTGCTTAGTCCGAATGTTCACTCCTTTAACCAAAACTTGACTAGTTTTGGGCAAGGTTTGCATGATTTCTGCAACCTTGCCTTTATCTCGACCAGAAATAATTTGGATCATATCTCCCTTTCTGACATGCATTTTATGTCTTGGGGAATTTTTGGATTTTGCCATTTAGATTACCTCCGGAGCTAGAGAAACAATTTTGGTAAAGTTTTTTTCTCTTAACTCCCGTGCTACGGGACCAAAAACTCTAGTTCCTCTAGGGTTATTATCTGTATTTATGATTACAGCGGCATTATCATCAAAGCGAATTGTCATTCCACTGTTCCTACTTAAAGGCTGCTTAGTACGAACAATTACTGCTCTAACGACATCTGATTTTTTTACTGCCATGTTGGGCAATGCATCTTTGACGACTGCTACGATAACATCGCCGATGTTGGCGTAGCTAGAGTTGCCTTTGCCGAGAACCCGTAAACACATTAGCTTACGAGCTCCGCTGTTATCGGCAACATTAAGATAAGTCTGTTGTTGTATCACGGTAATTAGATTTATCTAATAAAAAGTTAAGAATTTTTGGTTTCTAGAATTTCGGCTAAAGTCCAACGCTTAGTTCGACTTAGGGGTCTGGTTTCGCGAATTCTAATGCGATCGCCAATTTTACATTGGTTCTCCGCATCATGAACCTTGTATTTTTTGGTTCTAACCACGATTTTTCCATATTTAGGATGGGGAGAACGGTTTTCGATAGCAACAACAACGGTTTTATCCATTTTGTCACTGACGACTTCACCCACTCTTTCCTTGACTGCCATAGTTTTAAATTATCCCTAATTAAGAATTGTCTTTAGTAGAAGGTGCAATATCTAGCTGACGCTCGCGCTCTACTGTTAACAACTGGGAGAGGCGATGTTTTTTGTGCTTGAATTTGTGAGGGCCTTCTAATCTTCGAGTAGCCTGTTCTAATCTCAATTGAAATAACTCTCGCTTTACTGCCAAAATCTCGGCTGCCAAGTCTTCATCATTTAGGCTTCTTGCCTCATCAATACTGGGTAATGACATAGTTTATTTATACTCCTCATCGCGAGTGATAAACTTGGTTTTAATTGGTAATTTTTGAGCAGCTAGCCGCATTGCTTCTTTGGCAATTGGCTCAGCAACACCAGACATTTCGAACATGATTCGACCAGGTTTGACAACTGCAACCCAAAACTCAGGAGAACCTTTACCAGAACCCATTCGAGTTTCAGCTGGTCTCATCGTAACTGGCTTATCTGGAAAAATTCTGATCCAAATCTTACCGCCTCTTTTTACATAACGAGTCATAGCTCGTCGAGCAGCCTCAATTTGACGAGCTGTTATCCAAGAGGGTTCAGTGGCTTGTAGGGCGTAATCTCCAAAATTAAGAGTACTGCCCCGATGAGCCATTCCTCTCATTCGGCCCCGATGTTGTTTACGAAATTTTGTTCTTCTAGGACTTAGCATAGTAATTCGTTGCTAGTTTAATTTTGATTACTCAGAACGGTCGTCAAACTTCTGACGACGACGATTATTCCGACGAGGTGTTTGAGCAAGATTAGGTGCGCTAGAGTCTTCTTGACCAGGAATTATTTCTCCTTTAAAGACCCAAACTTTGACGCCTAAGATTCCGTAGATCGTCAGAGCTGTGCGATAAGCGTAATCGATATCAGCTCTAAGAGTATGAAGAGGAACACGACCCTCTCTAACCCATTCAGTACGTGCTATTTCAGCCCCATTCAGGCGACCGCCAACTTGAATTTTAATCCCCTGAACTTCTGCTCTTTGTGCTCTTTGAACAGCTTGCCGAACTACACGACGAAAGGAAACCCTTCGCTCAAGTTGTTGGGTAATATACTCGGCGATTAATGCTGCATCAGCATCCACCCGAGAGACTTCGATAACATTAATCCGGATCTGACGACTGTTACCTAAGGCTAGTTGTAAATCATTCCGCAATTTTTCAATTCCGGTTCCGCCTCTGCCTACAACAACACCAGGTCTAGCAGTATGAATAGCTAAATCAACCTGATCTGCTTTGCGCTCAATTTTTACTTGGGATATACCAGCGTTACTAAGCTCTTTCGAAACATGCTGACGGATTAACCTGTCTTCTTGTAAAAGTTCGGGATAACGTTTTTTGTCGGCATACCAGCAAGACTGGTGTTCCTTGGTATAACCTAAACGAAATCCAATTGGATGTATTTTCTGACCCACTAATAATTTCCTCTAAAAGTTAAATTAGTCAATTATTCAGCCGCCGCTTGGGGAGCAACTGCAACGGTAATGTGACAAGTAGGCTTGCGAATTTGATAAGCCCTACCTTGAGCTCTAGGTCGATACCTCTTCAAGACCGGACCTCCGTCAGCAAAAGCCTCACTTACTACTAAGGTTGCAGGGTCTACACCTGCATTGTGTTCTGCATTGGCTACAGCAGAACGAAGTACTTTAAGTACAGGATCACAAGCCTTATAGGGCATGAACTCAAGAATTATGAGTGCTTCTCTGTACTGACGACCACGAATTTGGTCTAGGACTCTTCTCACTTTGTGAGGGGACATCCTAATATAGCGAGCGATCGCCTTTGTTTCTTTTGATGTGTCTAACGACATAATTTACGTTCCAAACTTAGATAATTATCGTCGAATCTTTTTATCGCTTTTGGCATGACCTTTAAAAGTTCTAGTAGGAGCAAATTCTCCTAGCTTATGCCCAACCATTTGATCGCTAATGAACACAGGGATATGCTGACGACCATTATGTACAGCGATCGTGTGACCGACCATCTGAGGCAAAATAGTTGAAGCACGCGACCAAGTTTTGATAACTTCTTTTTTATTACCAGCATTCAACTTTTCAATTTTCTTGAGAAGTTTATCAGCAATAAAAGGACCTTTTTTTAAAGAGCGACTCATAGTTTTTCGATTAGAGTTTTCGATTAAGAGTAGATGATTTGAGAAGAGGAACAAATTAGACTGGAACTTGTTACCTGCTTCTTCAGCTGAAAAGTTGCAATTAACGACGACGACGCACAATTAGGCGATCGCTAGCCTTTTTCTTCTTACGAGTTTTAAGGCCTAAAGCCGGCTTACCCCAAGGGGTTACAGGGCCACTTCTACCGATAGGAGCACGTCCTTCACCACCACCATGAGGGTGATCACAAGGATTCATTGCACTTCCTCTAACCTGAGGTCTTCTTCCTAAATGGCGAGTTTTACCAGCTTTACCAAGCTTAAGGTTGCGAAACTCTGCATTTCCAACCTGACCGATTGTTGCGTAACATTCTTTTCTAATCATGCGTACTTCCTTGGAAGGAAGACCAATAGTTACGTAATCGCCTTCTTTTGCCATGACCTTAGCGGCTGTCCCAGCAGCACGAACAATCTGTCCGCCTCTGCCAACTCTTAACTCAATGTTATGGACAGTCTCACCAAGAGGAATATTCTGTAGCGGCAGGGCATTTCCAACTTCAATCGGAGAGTTAGAACCTGAAATAATCTCAGTACCAACCTGAACACCTAAAGGTGCCAAAATATATCGTTTTTCTCCATCTTGGTACTCAACTAGAGCAATCCTGGCGTTTCGGTTTGGATCGTACTCAATAGCAATAACAGTACCAGGGATATCATATTTATCCCGCTTAAAATCAATAAAACGGTAAAGACGTTTGTGTCCGCCTCCACGACGGCGGCTAGTAATAACCCCACGGTTATTACGACCTTTTTTTCTATGCTTATACTTTGTTAAAGACTTTTCTGGCTTACTCTTAGTAATTTCAGAAAAGTCGGAAATCGTCGCCTGACGAGTTCCTGGAGTATAAGGTTTAAATGAACGAGTACCCATAATTTAATGACTGAAATGAATTGTTTTTAATCTCGTTAGTTTTCGGGCGTTGAAATCTTAGAATCTAATTAATTTGAGCCTAATTCCTTCTCAGCTGCCTCAATCTAGAGATCAGGATATAAAGCAATCGTGTCACCTTCTTTTAAAGTAACAATCGCTCTTTTATACTGAGCCTTGTAACCGATATATCTACCAACTCTTTTTTTCTTACGAGGTAATTTCAGTGTATTAACACTAGTCACCTTGACATCAAACAAGCTTTCAATAGCGGCTCTGATCTCGGGCTTGGTTGCTCTAGGCAAGACATCAAAAACGTATTTGTTGTCTTCCATTTGCAAGGTAGCCTTTTCGGTCACGATAGGCCTAAGCACTAAATCGGCTAGATCTCTTGGATTATATTCAATCACCGTATACCTCCTGGATTTTTGTTAAAGCATCTGTCGTAACCACGACTTGATGCGCATTCAACAAATCATAAATATTGAGATTGCCAGCTTTAAGAAGCTTAATGTTGACAACATTACGAGTTGATAAATGAAGAGCTTCTGATATTTCAGTAACTATCAAAAGCACTTTGCTAGAAGGAGCAACTCCCCAGCGATCCAAAGCTGAAATTACCTCTTTGGTTTTGGGAGCAGTGATTTCTTTAGCAAAATCCTCTACTACTACTGCGTTTTCTAAACAAGAAGAGAAGGCAGTACGCAAAGCTAACCGACGCTCTTTCTTGTTGATCTTGCCACCGAAGTCACGAGGTTTAGGTCCGAAGATGACACCACCTCCTCGCCATAATGGAGAACGAGAAGATCCAGCACGAGCACGACCGGTTCCCTTTTGCCTCCAGGGTTTGCGACCACCCCCACGAACTTCAGATCTTGTTTTGGAAGAAGCCGTACCTTGGCGAGCCATAGCCATTTGGCGAACTAAAGCTCTATGGACTATGTGCTCTGCACTCTCTTCCTTAGCAACTTTAAGTTCAAGGCTAGCCTCGCCTACCTCTTCACCTTGCCAATTTTTAACTTTACAATTAGTCATAGTTATTTGTTATTAATTATCAATAACCAGAAATCTCTTATTTTGATCCAACTATGTTGGCATGAGAAATACTTAGTAACGCTCCTGGTTTACCAGGGACAGCGCCTTTAACCAGAATTACATTCTGATCTGGATCAATCTGGACAACTTGTAACTTACGAATAGTTACTTTTGTCCCACCATAACGGCCAGCCATTTTCTTACCTGGGTAAACTCGACCAGGAGTTGTACCAGCTCCAGTGGAACCTGGTGCGCGATGGTTCTTAGAACCATGAGACATAAGACCTCTTCTAAAATTGTGGCGTTTCTGATAGCCGGCAAAACCTCTACCGATCGTATCTCCACTAATATCAACTAATTCGCCTTCGCTAAACAAGCTAGCGCCAAGAGCTTGACCCAATTCATATTCAGCGACTTTATCAGTTTTATATTCTTTAAGATGGCGCAATGGTGAAGCAGATGACTTTTTCAAATGACCTAGCTCTGGACGGCTTAAAGACTTTTCCTTGACTTCCTTATACCCAATTTGGATGGAAGCATAGCCATCAGTTTCTTTTGTTTTGACTTGAGTAACCGTACAAGGACCCGCCTGAATTACAGTAACAGGAATAGCTTTTCCTGTTTCTGGCTCAAATACTTGAGTCATGCCTAGTTTTGTACCGAGTATGCCAACGGACACTTTGACTTAACCCCTTTTATTTTGATAGACGACTTCTGAACTCAACATCTTTAGTTAAGTGAAGGTTCAGACTTTATTCTTCATTACGAAACAACGCAGGAAGAGCACCCTAAAATACAGAATCTAAATTAAAAGGTTCTTTTACTTTAGAGCTGGAGTAGCTAGATAATAACAACAAAAAACCTTAGAACCCGAACCCTGTCATCGACTCAAAAAAATCCATGATTGAGAACGGTAACTATTATTAATTGCATAATCACCCTACAAGACTTAGAGCTTAAACTCCAGTATCCTTGGGAGTCAGAAAACAAGACTATAATTTTGTCTAGACGAGAAGAGATTTTTAACCAAATCTTCGCAGACTTTAAGTCTAAAATTCAATTTTAGCCACAATCACTAATGATATATGAGTAATCGTCTTTTTGGCAAGCGATTCTTTAGCCTATTTCTAGAAATAAATAAGCCAAGAAGATTCAATTGCAATTGAACCTTCTTGGCTCTAGGTATATGAGTTACATAAATGGAGATTCGAGGCTTAGTCTCAATAGACTTAGAAAGATCCTATTTCAACTCACGAGCTAAATCCCTAAACTTGTTTATGCTTCCACCAGGACGACGATTAGGTCGAGGTTTAGCAACAATCGCGTTAGCAGCAAATGTTTTCTCAATTATGGCTGTCTCTGATATTTCTTCTTTTTGTTCATATAGACCTTTTATCCAGGCAGGTTCTTCTGAGTAGGAAGTGTCGATTGGTTGAGGCGTGGGTTGAACTTCATCTGTCGTACCCACGTCAGAGGACTCAATATTTTTTTTGTTGTCAGTATCTTCTGGATTTACCTTTTCTATTTTAGCTTGACTTGTCTTAACCTGTTTTGACTCTACTTTTTCTTTAGCAGGCCATTTGTAAGTCTCCTTGTCGTTATCTAGCTCTAGATAGAACTTGTTGTTCTTCAAAAACTTTTCTAGAATTCCCAAGATTAGATTGCTCCCAATTAAACTAAATTTTTAAAACGTTCCTTTCTATTAGGTGTCTAGCGCTTTGGTTTTAAGTTCGTTTCGAGCATAGCTATGGAAAAAATTATTCCTCATTCTCCATATCTTCCTAAACAAGGCATTCACAAACATCTAAACTTGACGGTTACTAATTGACCTTGATAACGAAACATCGGGAAAATGGCTATTGACGATCGCTTTTTTTGAATCGGAACAAGCACAAGAATATAAATTTTTGATTGATTTTGTCAATAAAAGTTCATTTACAGTCCTTAAGAATTGGGTAAGAACTAAATAGGGTTCTAATTCACAACTAGTAAGAGCTGAATAAAACTACAGCTAATCTAATTGACCAAATAAATGTATTACAATAATTAATATATCTTTTGATAATAAAATCATCTTTTAACTTCCCTGACACTTCAATTTTTAGCAGTGTCTTTCCGCGAAAAGCAACTAACTTTTAGAGCGCGCAAGCCTAAGCTGATCTAAAGTATTTTAACCAAGACGGTCAGTATCTAGCCCTTGTTAATTGGTGATCTACAAAACATTTAGTTAAGTTTGGGTTAGTCTAACAGAGGAATCGTTGGCGAGATAAAGATTATAAGAATAAAGAGAATTCATAAAATGAAACAAAAGTCTTGTAAAAACCATCCTCATCTTTTTTCTCTGAAAAAAGAGTATTCAGGAAAGGTCATTAAGTCTGGTAAAGCTAATTATTTTCACAAATTGGCCGTAGGATGGATGATTTTACAAACTTTTCTTTTTGTATCACCAGCTTTTGCCCAAAAAGTCGATGAGAAGTTGAGCTACGGTCAATTTTTACAAAAGCTATCAAAAGGTGAGGTCGAAGTTGTTGAACTTGACGAGACTGCAAAGAAAGCCAAAGTAAGACTCAAAGGACAGGATTTAAAAGCTCCTCCCAGGGAAGTATTGCTGTTTGACAACAATCATCGTTTAACTTCGAGAATTATAGAATCTGGAGCTAAATTGGAAGTCCGTTCCTCTCTTGATCGCTCAGCGACAGCTGGTATCCTAATGAATCTCTTGATTATTTCATTAGTTTTAGGCGGTTTGATTATGATTATTCGTCGTTCTGCTGGGGCTTCTGGTCAAGCTTTTAGTTTTGGTAAATCGAGAGCCAGATTTCAGATGGAAGCAAAAACTGGAATCAAGTTTGGTGATGTTGCTGGAATTGAAGAAGCTAAGGAAGAATTACAAGAAGTGGTTACTTTCTTAAAAGAGCCAGAAAAGTTCACTGCTATTGGTGCCAAGATTCCCAGAGGAATGTTGTTAATTGGACCTCCAGGAACAGGAAAGACTTTGCTGGCAAAAGCAATTTCTGGAGAAGCAGGGGTACCTTTTTTCAGTATTTCTGGTTCTGAGTTTGTCGAGATGTTTGTTGGGGTTGGTGCCTCTAGAGTTAGAGATTTATTTAAAAAGGCGAAAGAAAGCGCACCCTGTTTGGTCTTTATCGACGAAATTGACGCTGTAGGTCGTCAAAGAGGTGCTGGAATTGGGGGTGGTAATGACGAAAGAGAGCAAACCCTTAACCAGTTGTTGACGGAAATGGACGGTTTTGAAGGGAACTCTGGAGTTATTGTAATCGCGGCTACGAATAGACCAGATGTCTTGGATTCTGCTTTACTCCGCCCTGGTCGTTTTGACCGCCAAGTAATGGTTGACTATCCTGATTACCGAGGAAGGTTAGGGATTCTGGACGTACATGCTAGGGATAAAAAAATTGCTCCCGAAGTTTCTTTAGAGGCGATCGCCAGAAGGACACCAGGTTTTAGTGGTGCAGATTTGGCAAATCTTCTCAACGAAGCAGCAATCTTTACCGCCAGAAGAAGAAAAGAAGCTGTAACTCAAGCTGAGGTAAATGACGCGATTGATCGTGTGGTTGCAGGAATGGAAGGCACTGCCTTGATTGACGGTAAGGCAAAAAGATTAATTGCATATCACGAAATTGGTCATGCGATCGTAGCAACCCTAATCCCAGATCATGATCTACTTGAGAAAGTAACTCTAATTCCTCGTGGTCAGGCTCAGGGACTAACTTGGTTTACTCCTGATGAAGAACAAGGTTTAATCACCCGAACTCAAATTTTAGGCAAAATCACTTCAACCTTAGGCGGAAGAGCAGCAGAAGACATCATCTTTGGTGATTCTGAAGTTACTACTGGAGCCAGTAACGATTTAGAAAAAGTCACTTCCATGGCTCGTCAAATGGTTACTAAGTTTGGAATGTCTGATTTAGGATTAATTGCTCTAGAGAGTCAACAGCAACCAGTCTTTTTAGGTAATGATTCAATGCAGCGCTCTGAGTATTCAGAAGCAATCTCCTCTCGTATTGACTCCCAAATTCGGCAAATTGTCATGCAATGCTATGAGAATGCAAAAAAAATAATTCGCGAGAATAGAGATGCTATTGATCGGATTGCTGATATTTTAATCGAGCAAGAAACAATTGAAGGAGCAGAGTTTCGTAAATTGGTATCAGAGCTTTCTGATTCTGCAAAATCAAAAAAATCGAATTTGGTTGCTAACTAAACTTGTTACCAACAAAAAAAATACTAACTAAAAAAGCTTAGATCCAATTGGATCTAAGCTTTTTTATTCTCCAGGCGACGACTAGCTAAAGACATTGAATAACAGCAAATCCAATAAATAAAAGCCACGAATAAATAAACTTCCCCATAACGACCTAAAAACTTTGGGTTGTTGAGAATTTTTTGAGCCATACCTAGTAAATCAACCAAGCCAACGATCGCTAAAAGTGAGGTGTCTTTGAACAGGCTGATAAACTGTCCGACGATGCTGGGGATAACAGCTCTGAGTGCCTGGGGTAAAACGATAAAAATCAGAGTGTAAAAGGAGTTTAAACCAAGTGCTTTTGCTGCTTCGACCTGACCAATAGAAACGGCTTGTAATCCCCCCCGAACATTTTCGGCAAGATAAGCAGAACTGTAAATTGTCATGCCCGCGATCGCCCTGATAACCCGATCTGGTCTGATATCAGGAGGCAAAATTAGTGGCAACATTACCTGAGCGATAAATAGGGTGCCAATTAAGGGGATACCTCTAATTACTTCGATATAAACTACAGATAGCCAATGAATTACTGGTAATTTGCTTTGTCTTCCTAAAGCGAGCATGACCCCAAAAGGAAAACAAAGCATAATGCTAATTACAGCTACAAGAATGGTCAGAATCAAACCACTGAGGTTATCTAGGCGAACTGATTTAATTCCAGTCAATAGCCAGAGATCAAGAAAAAAAACGACCAGCCAGATTAAAGGTAACCAATTCGTTAGCTGAGAAAATTGCCGACTTAGAGACCTACCCAGAACTGCGGTCAGTAACAACAAACCAATTAAGCCCCAGCAAACTAGGCTAAACCCAATTCCTAGCCAAAAAGTGGTTAAACCCAAACCGAGAGAAATCAAACCCAGAAGAATCAAAACTTTTTTATTAAAAAAGACGACAGTCGGCTCAGCTAATAATCCCCAAGAAAATCCCCCTAGAACGACGATTAAGGCAAAAGTTGCCCAGACACGCCATAAATATTTAAGTGGATATAGTCCAGCAAAAAATAGTCGAAAATTGCTAGCAATTACTAACCAATCTGCGGAAGTCAATGACCAATCAACTAGTCTTAAAATGCCGATGCTAACTAGCCAAAAAAATAAGATAGTAAGAATCCCGTTATACCAAGTACTAAATAGATTCTTTCTGAGCCAGATGAGTGGACTATTCGACATAGAAATAATTAACTTAAATTTTGGGAGCTTAAATTTTGGTGAGTAATTAAATCTTTTGGTAATTCACTAGATTAGTATAGATTGACCTTGCTGAAGGAAGAAAATGAAATGCGAACAAATAAAAGATCTGCGTTAACCAACTTGGTCGTTTTAATATTTTTTAGTGGTCTACTCATGACAGGGTGTAACAATGCCACAACAAGTTTGTCCTCATCTTCTGATAATCTTTCAGATGAACAAGCACAACCCGTGTCAACCAAAATTAGTAACAAAGTAATGTTTGATAATTTACCTCAACTCAAAGGTATTGCAAAGATAGAGATGACTGTTAAAGGCTCGCCAATTATTTTAGAACTTAATGGCGACGAAGCTCCTGTGACGGCGGGTAATTTTGTTGACCTAGTCCAAAAGGGTGTCTATGACGGCTTAGTATTTCATCGTGTCATTAAATCACCTCAACCATTTGTTGCTCAAGGTGGAGATCCTCAAGGAAAAGATCCCAATTTTCCTGTTGCCCGTTTAGGGACGGGAGGTTATGAAGATGAGACTGGGAATAAGCGTCAGATTCCTTTAGAAATTAAGCTTAAAGGAGATAGTGAGCCAACTTATAGCAAAGGCTTAGGACAGCAATCAGGAATTGCTTCGCCCAATGTAGTTCTTAAACATGATCGCGGTGCTTTAGCAATGGCTCGTTCTGCACCACCAGATTCGGCTTCTTCTCAGTTTTACATTGCTCTAGCTGATTTAGAGTTTCTTGATGGTGACTATGCTGTCTTTGGCAAAGTAGTAGAGGGAATGGATGT
>CALKUU010000170.1 GCA_937996665.1 uncultured Xenococcaceae cyanobacterium
GGAGAAAAGCAAAGCATTACCCCAATTACCCACCTTAATCAAGACCGAATCATTTACCTAACTGGCAATCTGACTTCTGGTAGTGCGATCGGCAATGTTACCAAAGAAGTTATCGCGATCGCCAAACCAGAATTACCAGAGGGTGTAGAGATTAATGTTCAGGGCGATTCAGCGAGATCTAGCAAAATTTTGAGAGAATTTAGTATTACTCTGGCGATCGCTGTTACCTTAATGCTAATGGTTTTGTATCTACCCTTTAAACGCTGGCTCGAACCTCTCGTAATTGGTCTATCCTTTCCTCTTGCCCTGATTGGCTCAATGCTAGCCTTGCTGATCACCCAAAGTGATTTTGGCATGATCTCTTTAATGGGGGTGATCTTTCTATTGGGGCTATTGGATAAAAATGGAATTTTGCTCTTAGACTACACCAACCAGTTACGCAAAGTAGGCATGTCTCGCACTAAGGCTCTGATCGAAACAGGAACAATTCGTCTCCGTCCTATTTTGATGACTACTTTCTCTACAGTCTGTGGCATGTTGCCGATCGCCCTAGGGTGGGGAGCAGGAGCAGAATTACGGCAACCCATGGCAGTGACAATTATTGGTGGGTTAATCGCTTCTTCGCTCTTAAGTTTAATTGTTATTCCCGTACTTTATATTTGCCTAGAAGATAAGTCTGTTCTTAACTCCAAAAGTTAGTACATTTAATTCTCTCCAGATTCAGACAAAAAAACAATTGATAGAGTGCTTAGTTATTCATTGAGAAAATATCTAAAAGTTCTCAATTTTTGCCTCATAATAGATCAACTACAATTAAATCCTCGTTTTTATTTAAGTTTATTATCTGGCTTTAATGTAAATAGATTTACTCTTGTGGCGACTTCTTGCTAGCACAAGCTGCTAATCATGATCGAAGTTTTTTCACTAATACGGCAGGGGTTTGGGGAGGTCGTAATCCTCCCAAATATTTGGGGGCGCGGGGGAAGCATCCCCCGATTAAATTGGTTTTAGGAAAGTAATAAATCATACTTCTTAATCAATCTCTAAGGCTGACATTCTCCCCAAGCTCAACCATGTTCAAGATCTCAACTCTAACTAGCTATATCTGGCAACAGTTAGCAGTTCTGTGGCTATTTTCTGTGGGCTTACTATCAGCCGTCGGTGTCGCGCTAGGTACTTTATCCGATTTAGCAGCCCAAATAAGTAACGACAATTTACCTATTACTATCGCTGTCAAAATATTTATTTATCAAATTCCTGAGTTTGTCGCTTACGCCATTCCCATTGCAACCCTATTAAGTACTCTGATAGTTTATGGCAGATTAAACAGCGATTATGAATTAGTAGCACTCAGAAGTATTGGCTGTAATCTTTATCAAATTGCTTTACCCGCAATCTATTTCAGTTTAATCATTACCATCTTGTCTGCAACGACCAACGAATTAATTGTTCCTCACACCAACTATCAAACTGCCTTATTAGAACAAGCCTTTCTTCCCGAAACTGAACTAAGCTTACAAAGAAAAGATATCTTTTATCCAGAATATCAATTCTCACAAAATAATCCAGCAAACAATAGTCCCAAGCAACTTAAAAGACTCTATTTTGCCGAGAAGTTTGACGGCAAAAGATTTCATAATCTTATTTTGCTGAACTGGCAGAATAATCGGCTCACAGAAATCATTGCAGCTAAGTCTGCACAATGGGATTCCCAAAGAAATATCTGGCAAATTCAGCAAGGCAGCATTGAATCTTTAGGGACAGACATCCTTAATTCTCAGCGAACCAACTTCGCGAATTACCAACTTAAATTACCACAGACCTTTTTTCAAATTGCGATTCAAGATAGAGACCCCCAACTAATGAGTCTATCTGAAGCAAAAACCTATTTAGAGCTGATTTTAACTACAGAAAATCTCACCAAAATTCGTTTATTTAAAGTCCGTATTCAGCAAAAAATTGCATTTCCTTTTATCTGTGTAGTTTTTGCCTTAATTGGTTCGGCTTTGGGTGCAAAATTTAGCCATTTTCAGCGAGGTCAAAGTTTTGGCATTTGCATCGGCATTGTATTTTGTTACTATTTGCTGGGCTTTGTTGTCGGTTCGCTGGGAATTGTTGGTTTAATTCCTCCTCTCCTTGCAGCTTGGTTCCCAAACTTACTTGGTCTGGTGGTTGGCTGGTGGTTACTAAGATCGGCTAATGGTCATATCTAAAATAAGTTAGCAAGTTGCGATCGCGATCACCCCAAAAATGGGAATAAAAAGATAGCAGTCCTGCTGATCTAAGCGATCTAAACAATGAATTTAGCCGAAGATAAAGATAAAGATTTCATTCCAGCAAAATCTCCTTGGCGAGGTCAGTGGTTGGGCTATATCTGCATTGCCATGTTGGTATTCTTCACCTGGCTACCCAATAGCTACTATCTGATGGTTTCCTATCCTTGGATAATTATTTGGCAAGTTGGTTTTCTGGCTTTAGGACTCTGGATGATCTGGATGCTGCGCCAGTTTAAAATACCGTTTAAACTTTTGGGCTATGGTCTCGACTGGGCTGTGGGGGCAATGGTTATAGCGTTAATTCTTTCAGGTATTTTTGCTCGCTTTAAAGTCGTTTCCGCTTGGAGTATTTCTCAAGCATTATGCTACGCAGCTTTGCTATATGTTCTGCGTAACTGGTTAATCACCACCAAATTTACGATTAACGATTTATGGCAGAGAATTAGCATGATTGGTGTTATTAGCTGTCTAGTCGGATTAGTCATATGGTATCCACAAATCCAAAATGGAGCCAATCGAATTAGCTTCCCTTTAGGACATCCCAACTTTATGGCGGGTTATATTCTATTGCTTCTACCTCTAACAGTCGCTCTAGCTTTAGCAAATAAAGGTTTGGAACGAATAGGTGCTTGTGCTGCCAGCAGTCTGATGCTGGTGATTCTTTATTTAACTGGCTCGCGAGGTGGTTTTGTCGGATTATTGGCATTGGCGATCGCAACAGTTATTATTTTTGTTGCTACTGGCAAAGGTAAACAAAAATGGTTGCGTTTAGCTTGTTGTGGATTATCCATGGCAATTTTGCTAACCGTTGCTGTAAATAATTCTAGGGTACAGAGAATTGTCAAAATTAATGGTATCGGGGATGATGCACCCCTAGTCCAACTAAAAATTGATGGACAAACCAAAGATCGTTTTTTGATGATCGAAGCTGCCAGGAATATCTTTAAGGACAAACCAATATTTGGCGTAGGTTCGGGCAACATGTCTCGGGTATATAATCTCTATAGACCCATAGAAACAGGAACTGGAGCTGAAAATGTCCAACAGCTTCACAATACTCCTATGCAGATTCTGGGAGAATTGGGTTTATTTGGTTTTGGTGCCTATATATTCCTAGTTTTTAAGCTCTTAAGCCTGGGGTTCAAGTTATCTTACCGAATAGCCAGAACTGATCATAGATATCTACTCTATGGAATCGGCGGAAGCTTTCTTGCCTATAGCGCTGCAACATTAACTGATTATCAACTAGAAAATATCTCTCTGAGTGCGCATCTGGCGATTTTAATTGTTATTACAATAGCTTTAGCAGATCAAGAAGAACTAACTGGATTTACATCACTCAACAACCATAGTCGAAGAATAATTAGCCTAGCAAGCATTATTTTCTTAGTTAGCACTTCACTACTTTGGATACCACAAACTTTAGCCTTACGTCTTGCCAAAAGTGCTCAGCAAGACTTTCTAGCAATTAAACTAGATAGTGGCTATGAAAAAATTGCTCAAGCAGCAAACTTAGTCAAATGGGACCCAAGCTACAACGCGATCGCGGCTGTCAGATCATTACAAATCAGACAACCAGTCAAAGATAAAGATCCCGCTCTCTATCAAGAATTGACTAGTACAAGTTTAGAGCATCTCCAAAAAGCAGTTGAAGCTGCGCCAATGGATCCTCATTTTGCCCAAATGCTAGGAATGACATATCGAGATCAAGGAAATAGTCCCCAAGCAATTAAATATCTTCGTCGGGCTGTTCAGATCTTGCCTAGAAGTCGATCTTACACCTATTATTTATTAGGAGCAGAATATCTAAAAATAAATCAATCAGAAAAAGCAATTACAGCTCTTGCACTACAAAGCCTAAATAACCCAGAATTCTTGACATCAAGTCTCTGGGAGCAACCTGAATTTTCAACCATCAAAACCGATGTCTATCAAAAAACAATCGGTTTTATGGATAGACTACTTGAAGAATTAAAGCTAGAACCATCAAATTACAAGGGCATCAATAACTACAACGATGTCTATGAAAAGAAAATAATTTTAGAATGGTGGAATGATAATCTAGATTTAGAAAATGTCGAACAAACAAGATTAAGACCGATAATTCAAGCTTTATTAATAGCAGAAAAAGATCCACAACGTGCCGTTGAGATACTCAACAATAAGGAAGAAGTTATCAGAAGTGTTCTAAAGAAAAATCTCAATACCCACCTGCTATTAAAAGCTTGGCTAAATCCTAATAAATATTTGGAAGAGTACTTAAATAGCAGTGCAGTAGACGAGCTATCAGACCCTCAAAAAAAGGTAATAGGAAATATTACTAAAGAAAATCGTAATCTCAAAAATTGGCTCAAAAGCACAGAGCTAAGATTTGTCTCTGCCAATAGAAATGCAATGAGACTAACCTATCGCAATGAGGAACTAACCGGTGCTTCAGTTACGATCCTACCAGCAGATCTAAAAAGATACATGTTAGTAGAAAAACTAAACTTGTTCGAGGATTATTTTCGTGAAGTAAAGCCAATAGAAAGTTTAATTAATGAGGTACAGATTAATAAATTAAACCTAGCCCATCCAACTATCAATCAATTTGAGATAGAGTCTATCAATAATTAGAAAGCGAACTTAATATTGAAAAATTGAATACAATATTTCGACTTTATGCCTATCTTTATATGGTAAATTTTCTGATTGGGACAAAAGTCAATACTAACAAAATATAGTCAGAACTAAATTCAAAAAATAATGGCAAATGCCATTATTTTTTTAGACCTTTTTTGGTGGTCTTATTTCAACTATTCCATTAGGTTTTCTGGTAATAATGCCACCAAGTTCTTCTATTTTCTGTAGGGCATAATCTTTGATTTTTTGATCACTATTATTTGACAAAACTAATGTCCAAGCTGATATTTGGACAGAAATACTATCAGGCTCAGTCTCTAAAAAAGAGATAGTCTCCAAAAAGCGGTTGGCTATAGCTTCTTTTCCCTCTAAATTACTTAATTTAGACCATTCAGCCGCAGTTCGATAAGAGCTTTTTGCAGCTTCAAAATCACCGAGAAAAAGAACTTCATCAGTGGCTTTATAACTCCAAAGAAAAAAAGGATGAGATGAGATGGAAGGATTAATCGACTCCAAAGATTTTTCTAAAAGTTCGACTGTTTTATTGGGATTACCTGCAAAAAGAGAATTGCTAGTCGAAATAGCTAAATTAGCATCAACAAATCTGGGATCTTTTTTGACAATAGTTTCAAAATAATTAGTTATTACCGAATAACCTGTTATTTTGCGAGCCTCAGTGTCTCCCATATATTGAATGTATTTCAAAAAGTTCCAATCAGCAATTAGATTATCAAAACCGAAACCAGGCATATTTTTATGAAGAGTACTTTCAGCATCTAGTTGTTTTTCTTGCTGAATAAAAAACTGATTGTTACTTACATTGCTTTGCCTGTTCAACAAATTAAGCTGTAAATTGTAGATAGTACAGGCACTTAGTGCAATAGCAAAATATTTGATAATTAATTTATAGGAATTATTGAACATAATTAATATTTGAAGTAATCTAATTAATTATTTAATCTTGACTCCACCATTTGTACAATCATCTGTAGCTACATTTGGCGCCTCAACAATTGTTCCCACGGCTAAGCTTTCGCACAAATTAAACTCAAAAGATCCAGCGTTAAAATAGACACCGATCGCATAGTCACGAACTCGATCTGCATCACCTGATCGAGGAATAGCTCTTTGCTTAACAATTGCAGCGGTTGCAACATCAGCATTGGGATAACTGTAGTATTGACTTGGAAGACTTGCACCAATAGCTAATTGGTTAAAGTCGCTTGCAAACATACGATTTTCTAAGTGATAAGATTGCTGTGCACGACCAACCGTACCCAAGCCATTTTTTGCTTCTGTTTCTCTAGCTTTTCCTACTTGACTGATCAGATTTGGAAGAGAGACAGCTAATAATAGCCCAAGAATAATAACCACAACTAATAATTCGATTAGTGTGAATCCTAATTCTTTTTTTCTCGTTCTATTTAGATATTTTTTCAAAAAAAGATATGTAATCTGATTCTTCACAATCTTGACACTAGTGGGGATTTTCTTTAAATTGAATATTTATCAATTTTTGACTATATTTCTAGAAAATTTGAAATTAAAAACAGGCCTATTAGCCTGCTTTTAATTTCTTAAAACTAACAATATTTTGTTAGTTTTAAGTAGGTACTTATTAGTTAAGTTCTACTGAACCAGCATTACAAGTGATAGCAGTTGCAGTACCGACATTAGCAGTAGCTGCTCCACCGACTGCATCAGATTGGCAAAGAGCTGAGTCGTAAGCACCAGCAGCGAAACCGATTCCACCACCGTAGTTTCTAGTCCCGTTATTGGCAGCATTAGCATCAGTAGCAGCAACTGTTGCAGTGGTAGCATTACCTGTGATGGCAAAGGAATAGAAATCAGGGTTTACAACAACACCAAGCTCATTACTTGCATTCGTTACAGTCGTACCATTAGCAAAGGATTGTCTCTCAAAATGGAAAGCTTGTTGAGCACGGTTGATAGAACCAACAGCAGTTTTTGCTTCAGATTCACGAGCTTTACCTACTTGAGACAAAAGGTTAGGTAGAGCAACAGCAGCAAGAACACCGATAATAATAACTACAACCAAAAGCTCGATTAGAGTGAAACCTTTGTTAGCTTTTTTGTTGCGAAGAGTTTGTAATAATTTGGCAGTAAAAATAGAATTCATTGATCGTCTTCCTTAAGT